>JAAZEC010000180.1 GCA_012512495.1 Erysipelothrix sp. | reverse complement strand
CAAGAGAACCCAATCCATCTGGATTGCGCCGTTGTTATTTAGAAACAAGTTGGTCGAAGAGATCGACGAAGAGATCTTGTTTGGTGAAGAGGGACTCATCGTCATGAAAATGAACTCACTGAATGATGAGCTCATTATGAATAAGTTGATTGAGGCCTCACAGGCGGGTGTGAAGGTACAACTTTTAGTGCGAGGCTTCTGTTGTTTGATCCCGGGCATTCCTGGGGTGAGCGAGAACATCACCGTCAAGAGTATTGTTGGTCGTTACCTGGAGCATTCACGCATCTACAAGTTTGGTAGTGTGGATCGGGCGAAGTTTTTCATAGGTTCTGGTGATTTACTGCATCGCAATACCCAGCGGCGTATTGAGGTCTTCATCAAAATAAAACAGCAAAATCTTAAGATGATGGTCGATAAGATTTTAGCTGTTGAATTAAGTCATAAGAGTGATGGCTGGCTTTTGGGCAGTGATGGCAACTATGTCAGAAACAAACCGGCTAATCCGGTCCATAGCCAGGAGCTGTTGTATCGTTATTTTAAGAAAAAAGCTAGCTTGAACTGATAACCTTCAGGGTCCGGGTGTTGTCACTCGCGAAGAGTTCTTCTGGATCGTCATCGGCATACATCATGACAATAGGAACGCTCTTATAGCGAGAGAGCACGCGATTAATTAGGTTCGATTCAATGCCCATCTCTTCGTAGTCTTTGGCAATCATAAGATTTTGAATGATTACAACGCTATGCCCATCCCCAATAACACGAACGAGTCCAATCAGTTGGCTGCCATCATAGGCCCCAATGGAATAGAGGGAGTGGGAGATAGCATTCTTAATTAGCCCGTAATTGACGGGCTTCTGGTACACCATTTCGTAAAGTTCCGCCAGCTGCATGCTGTTGAACTGTTGATTCATCCGATACGTAATTTTCATGTCACAAGATCTTTTCAATTAGCTGAATCAGTGTCTGAGACGCTTTTGTCGCGACCTCAATCACATCTTCATGGCTGTGTTTTTTAGTTTGAATGCCCGTCGCCATGTTGGTCACACAGGAAATGGCCACTAGGGGCAACCCACAATGATTGGCAGCAATCGTCTCGGGAACGGTCGACATTCCAATCAGGTCACAGCCCATCTTACCAAAGGCAGCGATCTCTGCGCGGGTTTCATAGTAGGCACCTTGGAAGAAACCATAGACACCTTCTTTGAGATCGAGTCCCAGTTCTTTTCCAGCTTCCTTTGCCTCTGCAATTAATTCAAGGTTGTACGGTTCGGTCATGTCGACAAAGCGGGGTCCGATACGATCGTCATTGATGCCCATGAGTGGATTATCACTCACGAGGGAAATGAAATCGTTTAGGAGTACCAGTTCACCGGGTTCAATGTCCGTATTAATGGCACCACAGGAATTGGTAAGAATCAATTTGGTGACGCCAAGCTGTTTCATGACATAGATTGGGAAGACAACCTCTTTCATACTGTAGCCTTCATAGTAGTGGAAGCGTCCATTCATCATCATGACGTCGACCCCTTGGTATTGTCCAAAGATTAGCTGTCCCTTGTGACCCTTGATGGTGCTTTGGGGGAAGTTGATGATATCTTCATAGTTAAAAACGATGGGGTTTTCTACCTGATCACTGAGTTCTCCTAGTCCACTTCCTAAGATGAGTGCGACTTTGGGGGCGACGGGGAGCTTTTCTTTTAAGAACAGGCTTGTTTCAATTATTTTATCGTAATATACTGACATAGTGTACCTCCGTTGTGAGTTATTAATATTATAAGATAGATTGATAAATGATACAATAAAGAAGGTGAGAAACAAATGAAAAGAGCAATTAAAACGCTGTTTTGTGTCCTATTACTGCTTGTTGGGTGTACAACTGGCATAGTAACTAGCAGGGATGAGGTCGCCAGCTACATCCATACTCATGGTGAGCTTCCCGATAACTATCTGACGAAACAGGAAGCGATGGATCTGGGTTGGGTCGCCTCGGAGGGTAACCTCTGGGAAGTGACGGACCAAATGAGCATTGGGGGCGATCGCTTTGGCAATCGTGAGGGTCTTCTACCGGAGGCACCAGGCCGTATTTACTATGAAGCTGACATCGATTATGAGGGAGGCTTCCGCAATGGAAAGCGCATCGTGTATTCCAACGATGGCTTGATTTTCTATACCGATGACCACTATGAAAGTTTCGAGGTACTTTATGAATAGTTTTCTCTATGTCTTGAATGGACAAAAAATGAATGATCCCAAGGAAACCCATGAGTATTTAAAACAACGCTTCGATTTCCCCGACTATTATGGGAAGAATCTCGATGCGCTGTATGATTTATTGAGCACGTTCAATGACGATGGTATCCTGAATATCGTAGTCATTCAGACGAGTGAGCTCTTGGAGAGGCAACCGGAATATGGCGAGAAGCTGTTACAGACACTGCTTGATGCCAGCAATGCTAACTATAAGATCAAAGTCTTCATTAGTGGGTTACATCTATAAATAAAAAGAAGCAAATATTCAATTTGCTTCTTTTAGATAGCGGGTACCCCATTTTTGAATGGGAGTAAAGGCTTCCGCCAGTTCAATGCCCTGCCTAGTCAAACGATAGGTTGGCAAACCCTGATACGTATCATGAACCAGGATGTTATAGTCGATCAATTCGCTCAACCGTAAAGACAACGCACGGGGCGTAATATTGGTAATATTATGTTTAATATCCGTGAAATTAGTCTGATGATCATCACAGCCATAAACATAATGAATAATGATCGCAGACCATTTCTTGCCAAGTATCTGAAATGTTCTCTCAACATAAGGACACGCACTCATACAAATCACCTCTACGGTTATTGTAACTTAGTATACTAAATATATCAAACGATGTGATTAATCAACCTCGATCGGCTCAACTTCACCCCAGCCCTTACGGACCCCGAAGTCACAGTCAACAGTACCCGACTGGAACACTTCGGTAGGATTGATCGCATCAAAGTCGTAGGGGGCTAGTTGTTCACGGGTGAATTCCGCGGCCACGATATTCTTCTGGGTAGAGAGTCCGGTATTGGGGTTCTTAGAATGGTCTACGACATTGATATGGATTTCATTGAGTGGTAAGAACGCTAACGCTTCTTTGACGAACCCTAACACCAGCGAGCTGATGTAAGCATAGGTTCTCTCATTGAAGGCTGACATACTGAGCTTTTTCGCTTTGGTAGAACCGTTTGGATTGAGGGAGATGACTTGGTCTAGCACGTCTTCGGCCATGTTGGTATGGATCGTAATGAGTACGCCTTCGACCTCATCGATATTGATATCGAACTCTAGCTGGTAGCTATCACAATCATCCGCGAAGACCTCGAAAGCATCGACCATGTCTAATAGGCTGTGCAGTGCCTTGGGATCCTTCTTGAGTATTAGTTCCTGAAGTGAAGAATCGATGGTGAGCCATTCTCTATTTTCGCCATCCTTGATCATGGCCTCATAGACATTCTGTTTCAGCTCTTCCTGCTTGTCTTTGTTGAAGATTTTGTCCATGAAGTTAGGTTTGTAGGATGATAGGGCTTCTAGTGCCTTGGTTTGGAGTGGGCCGACTTCACGACTTTGGTAGCGAATTTGAGGTGCTGAAAAGTCGATTGGATCGGCCGCCTCAGTATGAATGTGGCTCAAAGCAAACAGAGCCTGCTCGTAGGCTTCAACCCCCAACGCATTGTCCTCGTCATTCTTGAGGACTTTCTTCTTGGTCTTCTTGGTACCTAGCACCTTGGTGTAGGACAAGCCGGTTCCGGGTATTCCTAGTGATGCTTGTGTCTTACCCTTGGAGTTGACGGAGATGCGGGCTCCGGGGATCCCAAAGGAAAACCCTGCTCCTGTTTTTCCTAGGTTCACATTGGCGTATTTCCCTAGGCTGATTCTTTTTCGAAAATTGATTCCCATCTTTACTTCTCGCTTTCACTTTTTTCAATTATAACATACCTGATGGGTGCTTGTTGTATAGGTGTATCTGTGTAATAATTGAACCATGGTTAAATCATTTCTAGCGTCATTTCTACTGGGTCTGCTCAGTGCGAAAGAGAACTTCCAACTGACGATTCGTCACGAAACAATCAGTGCACCCTGTGCTATGAATATCGTTCATCTCAGTGATATTCACTACCCGAAGCAGGGTGTTTCTTTGAAGTCCATTGTCACTGTGACTAAGCGCTGCTCACCGGATATCATCTGCCTGAGTGGTGATTTGCTGGATGGCTCGGTGCGCTCTTTTGATGAAGCGCTAAGAATGTTTCTTGAAGATTTGTTAGAGATTGCGCCTGTCTATTATGTTCGGGGCAATCATGAAATCAGGATTAATAACCTGTTGGAAATAGAAGCGTCTATGACTAAACTAGGAGTGACTCACTTGAAGAGAGAACAACTAGATAAGGTTTGTCTCATTGGCCTCGATGAGTTGAATCGCTATGAAGTTTTGAAACTGGATCCCTCTTGTTTCAATATTGTGCTGGCCCACCATCCTGAAGATGTGAAGTTTCTTAAGAAGTATGAATCACTGGATTTGATGCTGAGTGGTCATGGGCATGGTGGACAAATCCGAATTGGCAATCAGGGACTGTTTGCGCCGGGGCAGGGAATCTTGCCTTCTTTAACCAAGGGTTTACACGTGATTCATGGTAGAATGAGGGTGAATATCAGCGCAGGAATTGGTATGAGTTCCTTTAAACAGCGTATCAATAATCATCCCGAGATCGTACTTTTACGATTGGTAAATAAAGAATAAGGAGATAAACATGTTGAAAGAAAAGAAACAACGACTCGCTATTTTGAGTGTGATAGCCATCGCCTTGGCCATACTTCTTTTGGTAGTTGAGATAGATTCTACTACACAAATGATGGGTTTGGTGATCGTGGCCATTGCGTATTTGGCCATTGGCTACTTGATCCTAAGGAAGCCGAAGAAACCGGTCATCAAAGAAGTCGGTAAGGCGGGGCGTGATATCATCACGGCACTGGGCAGTCGGGAGAACATCGAGAGCGTGGACCATTGTGTGACTCGCGTTAAGGTGAGCGTTAAGTCGAGTGCCATTGTCAATGATGATCGACTACGGGAACTGGGAGTCCTGGGTGTCATTAAGCCCAGTAATACCAGCGTCCATTTAATAACCAAGGATTTAACAGAAGCAATCGCGAACGAATTGAAGAGGATTCTCAATGATTAAGACAGAAGTAGTAATTATCGGACTGAATGATTTAACACAGGAAGTGGCAGCCTTATATCCAGGTAAGAAGATCCTGGTGATTGATGAGCGCAACTCAGCAGAGTTTTCTCATGTCCTTGATTTCAAGGATGATTTGTTGTTTGGGGTCTACCAGAGTTCATTGGAAGTGGCCCAGTTTGAGTCCGAGGACTATGAGCAAATGAAGGAGTTCTACCAGATGGTGGTCTCCATGAATGAGACTCAGAAACAGGATCACCGCAAGGCTATCAGAGCTAAGCTTGAGAAGCAGGGCATCGAGGTCATTAAGGGCCGGGTTCAGATTGAAAATAGCCAGAAGCTCTCTGTGAATTACCTTGAACAGGATACCACGGTAACTTTCGAATCCCTGGTCTTGAATACCGAGTCCATTGAGAAGAAAGAAGATAGCAATCCCTTTGTCTTTAGCTTAGAGGAATTACTGGCGACCCAGCTGTTGCCTGAGGAAATGATTGTGGAAGTGAGCACACTTAAGGACTTGGAGATTGCGAAGATGTTCAGCAACTTCTCGACTAAAGTGAAGGTCGTCATGACGAAGAATGTGTTTACAGAAATTGACCATCTGATGTTTCGGGATTCGATTAAGGAATCAATGGAGGAGTCGGATTTCGAGTTCATCGATAAGGCTAGTATTCAATCGATCGAGTCACAGGGTTCCTATGGCATGGTTGAGATTGAGAGTGTCAATGACAAGGTGTTTCCTTTCAAGAAGGAATCTCGTAAAGAGAGCTTTAGTGTCCTTTTGAGATCATTTGAACAGGTGGCTCATGACTTTAATTTCGGCTTGGAGAAGCTGGCCTTTTATGAGCGTGCCAGTGAGTTGATTGACTCTTCTAGCGATGTTAAAAGTCAGAGTGTCTATGTAACACCGGCGTATGTTCATTTGGCTAAAAGTCTGTTGAGTGATGACCTGAAGGTGATTCGGGTGAACGCGGATGAACTCCATTACTTCAAATTAATCCATGAGATTAATGGTGGGATGGAATTCATGATTAACAAACAGACACAACTGATTGAGAGTGCGATCTTCTATTGTTACGATTCTTTGGTCCTACGGGATATTGTGAGAATGTTGATGGATCATCAGATTCCAATGAGTTATTTTGAGAAAACATCCTTAGGGGTGAGTTCGGTAATGTCCATCTTTGTGGAGATTGCTGAGTTATTTAGAGCGGAGGTGTAAAATGGGTACACAAACAATTACGAATAGCACTTCAGAGGGTTCAGACTTGAGATTCGCGGTCTTGATTGATGGTGACAACGCGTCCCACAACAATATCAACAATGTCATGGAAGAAGTGAATAAATATGGTAATCCTACGATTAAGCGTATTTATGGAGACTGGACTCGTTCTAACGCAGAGGGCTGGAAGAAGGAACTTTTGGAGAATGCGATTACGCCAATCCAACAGTTTGCTTACACAACCGGCAAGAACGCGACCGATTCGGCACTTATTATTGATGCGATGGATATCCTGTTCACATCGGATATCGATGGCTTCTGTATTGTCAGTTCCGATTCGGATTTTACTAGGCTTGCGACAAGGCTTCGTGAAGCTGGTAAAATGGTCATTGGCATGGGTGAAGAAAAGACCCCAATGGCGTTTATTAAAGCGTGTGATCGCTTTATCTACTTGTCAGTTATCAATCGTAAGGTTGACATGGGTTCCTCAGCAATTGATGCTAAGGAGAGCGTGACCCTTAAGAATGTGGTAACGGCGGCTATTAATGACCTGGCTGATGAGAGCGGCTATGCTTTCTTGGCGGATGTTGGCAATCTAATTAATAAGCGTCGTCCAGACTTCGATCCACGTAACTATGGCTTCTATAAACTGACACCATTAATTAAGAGCTTGGATGGTTTTATCATTGATGAGAGGCCAACCTCTAATCCATCTATCAAACATGTCTTTATTAAGAACAAGACTCGAAAGGATAAACGATGAAAGCGATCTATCCTGGTTCTTTTGATCCGATCACGAAGGGCCATTTCAACATCATTGAGCGCTCGGCCCGAATTTTTGATGAGGTCGTGATTGCGGTGATGATCAATCCTGAGAAAACAAACTTTACTTTTAACTTGGAAGATCGGATTGCGATGATTGAAGAGAGCGTGAAGCATCTAGATAATGTTACTGTCATGACTTCATCGAAGCTCACTGTGACGATGGCGAAGGAAGTTGGGGCAGGAGTTATTGTCCGTGGTATCCGTGCGGTCATGGACTATGAGAAGGAATTACAGAATGCGACGGCGAACATGCAGCTGGATAGCGATGTTGAAACTATTTTCTTCGTCTCACTACCAGAGTTCTCGTTTATTTCCTCGACGGCAGTTAAAGAGATTGCGATGTTTAATGGCGATGTGAGTATTTTTGTTGCCCCGCATGTTGAAAAAGCACTGATTAACTATTTTTCAAAGGGTAAGCTATGAAACTAATTCTCGCTTCACAATCCCCCAGACGTAAGGAGCTGCTAGAGCGCCTTGGTTATGATTTTGAAGTTCAAAAGGTTGAGATTGATGAACAGCT
>JAAZEC010000179.1 GCA_012512495.1 Erysipelothrix sp. | reverse complement strand
ATGGTCTTCAGAAGGGTGACTTGATACTGCTCGCAGCACGTCCTTCCATGGGTAAGACCGCCTTTGCGCTCAATATTGCGATGAACTCAGCTATCCTATCCAAGAAGGCAATCGCACTGTTTTCACTCGAAATGCCGGCCGAACACCTGATTCAAAGAATGTTAGCCGCCAAATCGATGGTCAAGAGCGACCACTTACGGACGGGTAATATGAGCAACAATGACTGGAATGCCCTGCATGAAGCGGCGAATGACTTACGTCAGACTAAGATCTTCATTGACGATTCCGCGACCATTCGAATGGCAGAGATCTTCTCCAAGTGCCGTAAACTAGCGGCCGATCACACCTTGGGTATGGTCGTCATTGACTATATCCAATTGATTAGCTCCACCGGTCATAGTGATAACCGTCAACAGGAAGTCTCTCTGATTTCTAGACAGCTCAAGGGTCTCGCTAGAGAGCTCGATGTGCCTGTCATTGCCCTGTCCCAATTATCACGGCGTGTAGAACAGCGCGACAACAAGCGTCCAATCCTTTCCGACTTGAGAGAGTCCGGTTCCCTGGAACAAGACGCGGATATTGTCATGTTCCTCTATCGCTCCGAATACTACAACATGGCGAAGGATGGCGAGGAACAAACCCAGCCCAATATCGTAGAGCCAGTGGAAGTTCTTATTTCCAAACATCGTAACGGGGCTACCGGAACGGTGAATCTACAGTTCCAATCAAATATTAACAAGTTCTTCGAATCAACGAAGCGCTCTGAATAGAAGGATGTTGAATGAATGAAGTTTACGATTTTAGCCAGTGGTTCTACAGGGAATGCGACGTTAATTGAAACGTCGCAGTCAAAGATTTTAATTGATTGCGGGACCACGAAGCGTTACTTGTCGTCTCGTTTTGATGAATTAAACCTACTAAGGACCGATCTTTCTGCCCTGCTCTTAACGCACTCACATGGGGATCACATCCAACAGATTAAGCACTTCGCACAGGTTCCAACCTATTCTCCATTCGCCTTCGATGCCTATGAAAGGTCCTTTGAAATTGTTCCCTACCAACATTTCACGATCAATGACCTAACACTCACCCCCATAGAGCTATCCCATGATGTGGATATCATCGTCGGGTACGTGATTGAGAGCCAAGACAGGAAGTTGGTCTACATTACGGATACCGGTTATGTGAAAGTGAACGATTACGAACTCTTAAAAAACGCCGATTATTATATCGTTGAAAGCAATTTCGACAGTGAACTCCTGATGAACTCAAATCGTCCGTATCTGACTAAGCAGCGGATCCTCTCCGATACGGGTCACCTCAGTAATGAAGCCTGTGGGGAGTTATTGAGCGAAGTCGTTTCCAGTAGGACCCAGCACATTGTGCTCGCCCATATTTCACAGGAGGCTAACACACCTGAATTAGCCAAGTCGGTCGTTAAGAGTTATCTGAATGGCTATCAGGGGAAGCTGGATGTTGCGGCATCGTTTGATTTAGTTAGCGGTGGTGACATTGATTAAGCTGCTCTGTGTGGGAGCCATGAAGGATAAGGCCATGACTTCACTCCAGGATGATTATATGAGTCGTATCAATCGGTTCATGAAACTGGAACTGATAGAGGTCAAGGAAGCGTCCTCGAAGAACTCGAACATTGTTTCGATTCAACGGGAAGAGACCGAGAACCTGATGAAGCGAATTAGCGATAGTGACTTTGTGGTGCTCTTGGATCTCAAGGGTGACATGATTGATTCGGTGATTCTCTCGAAGAGGATTGAACAGTGGTCAGCACGTGAGATGGTCTTCGTTATTGGTGGTTCCTGGGGAGTGTCTGTGGACATCCAAAAGCGAGCGGATTTCACGTTGAAGCTCTCGGCGTTGACCCTGCCACACCTACTAGCGAGGGTGGTACTCTTGGAACAGATTTATAGAAGTTTTAAGATCATTCACAATCAGGAGTATCATAAGTGAGTTTAAGTAGAACAATTCGATGCTGGTTTGTGATAATAAATATTGAAATAGTAAGTCATTTGAAGTAAAAGATTGTAAAATAAGAAAAATTAAGTTATCATTAAGTAGAAATAGAATACCAAGGAGGAGTCTTGATGAAAGAAAAAACAGTCTTAGTAGTTGATCCAGTTGGACTTCACGCACGACCAGCTACAGTTGCCGTAAATGCAGCCAGTAAATTTAAAAGTGAAGTAAAAATCACATTTAAGGGTCGCTCAGTGAATATGAAGTCGATCATGGGTGTTATGTCATTGGGTATCCCTACTCAATCTGAAGTAACAATCTCGACTGAAGGCGAAGACGAAGAAGAAGCAATTAATACAATAGAAGAAGTTCTTCGCACACAAAAAGTTATTGCTTAATATGGAGGTCATTCTGAGCGAGTGACCTTTTTTATTACCTTCTTTCTATGGTACAATAACAGAAACAAATGCTATTCTTTTCACCTTTGGATCATCTAATAGCTAGTTTCAGGAGGAAATTATGAACAAGGTAGATTTATGGTATGGACACGATAATCTAGATCCAGTACTCAAAGAGCAATTATTGTCCTATAGCGATGCCCAAAAGGAGGATGCCTTCTATACAGACATCGCTTTTGGTACCGCCGGCATGAGAGGCCTGCTTGGAGCGGGACCCAATCGAATGAATATTTATACCGTGGGCAAGGCAAACCTTGGCTATGGTAAGTATCTAAAGACAATCAATCCGACTCATCCCAAGGTTGCCATCGCTTATGATAACCGGCATATGTCGAAGGAGTTTGCGACGCTCTGTGCGAACCAGCTCTCTGATTTAGGGATAGAGGTCTTTGTTTTTGACAGTTTGCGTCCGACACCGGAGCTGTCCTTTACGGTGCGAGAACTGAATTGTACCGGTGGTATTGTCATTACGGCTTCCCACAATCCTAAAGAATATAACGGCTATAAGGTCTATGACGAAACTGGCTGTCAATTAGTGCCTGAGAAGGTGGAGAAAGTCATTGAATTAATTAGTGAGGTGGAGAGTGAGCTCGACATCTTGAAACCGGTTGGTAATCCTTCAATGATTCATTGGATCAATGAGGAGATTGATGAACGTTATAAGGAAGCAGTGAAGTCGATTCAGTTGCGTCCGGATTTGAACAAATCCCAGCTCAAGATCGTTTTCACTCCGCAACATGGCACGGCCTATCCACTGATGAGTCAAATCTTCACTGAACTGGACTATCGTGTTAATTTGGTGGGTTCCCAGTTGAGTCCCGATCCGGATTTCCCGAACACCTTGACACCTAATCCTGAGGAACACGCCTCATATGAGGAAGCGATTGTGGTGGCTAAGGAAGTTGATGCGGATTTGATACTGAGTACCGATCCCGATGCCGACCGGATGGGTATTGTTGTTAAACATGATGGTGAATACCATTACCTTTCGGGTAACCAAGGTGGCGTTGTGCTTTTGGAATATATCTTGAGTACCTTGAAGGAACAGAATCGTTTGCCTGAGAATGGTGTGGTGTTTAACACGGTGGTTACCTCGGATACGGGGGAAATGTTAGCACGGAAATATGGTGTTAAGACCGAGAAGACGCTGACTGGTTTCAAGTACATTGGTACCAAGGTAGCGGGTATTGACCAAGGGAAGGATCAGACTTACCTCTTTGGTTATGAAGAATCTTATGGCTATTTAATTAAACCTTTCGTGAGGGATAAGGATGCCTTACAGGCGTGCTTGATGGTTGCGGAAGCTGCGGTCTATTATCAACAACAGGGTAAGACACTGGTGGATGTCATGAATGAGGTTTATAGCGAGATTGGCTATTACGTTGAAACTCAGGATTCGCTAGTGCTTGCTGGTAGTTCCGGTTCAGAAGAGTTGGCTCGTATCATGTCTGTTTTTAGAAATCTTCGTCCTGAACAGCTTGCGAAAACGGATGTCGTTTACTTTGAGGACTTTTTGGCTCAGAAACGTTATGAGGATGAGCGCTCATTCAACATGCCTTATCCGGCTGAGAATGTGTTGAAGTTTGGCTTAGTGGATGGTTCGTGGATTGCCATCAGGCCTTCGGGGACCGAGCCCAAGTGTAAGTTCTATTACTGTATTAGAGCTAATACCAAGGAAGAAGCGAATCAAAAGCTTAATTACTATCAAGAAACTATCAAGTCTATCATTGAGAAATCATAATAAGGAGCTTGTCTATGTTGAATCATGAGCTTATTGAAGCTTTCCATCAGGGTCATACTATTGATGCTCACCACCTTTTTGGTGCTCACCTGACTAACGAGAATGGGGTGGATGGGATTCGTTTTACGGTCTGGGCTCCCCGTGCGAAGAATGTGCAGGTTGTGGGTCCTTTCAATGACTGGAATGGAGAGTATTCGTTTTTGTTGCCCGTTAATGATAAGGGAATCTTTTCGTTGTTTGTGCCTCATCTAGGGGAGTGGACACTCTATAAGTATCGGGTTGAGTCCAGTTATGGTGTCTGGACGGAAAAAAGCGATCCCTATGGTTTCTATCAGGAGAAGCGTCCGAAATTATCTTCCATCGCGGTTGACCTTAATAATTATCACTGGCAGGATGCTGAGTATCTCAAGAAGCGTACGAAAAACTTTGATAAACCGATGCATATCTATGAGGTCCATCTAGGTTCGTGGCGTAAGAAGAATGATGAATGGCTAACGTTGGATGAACTGGCTGATGAGCTCATACCTTATGTGAAGGATAATGGATTTACCCATATTGAACTGATGCCACTGGTTGAGCACCCTTTTGATGGCTCGTGGGGCTATCAGGTTACTGGCTTCTTCTCCATCACTTCTCGCTATGGAACTCCGAAGGAGTTTATGCGTTTTATTGATCGTTGTCATGCCAGGGAGATTGGGGTCATACTGGATGTAGTTCCGACTCATTTCGTTAAGGATGAGAATGGGCTTCGTGAATTCGATGGTGCTCCGCTTTACGAGTATCCAAAGCATGAGGATGCTCATAATGAGTGGGATACACTTAACTTCAACTTATGGAAGGAAGAAGTGAGAAGCTTCTTGATGTCTTCCTTTAACTTCTGGGTTGAAACGTACCATTTTGATGGACTGCGTTTTGATGCTGTGAAGAACATGTTGTATTGGGGTGGGGATAAATACCGAGGACATAATGAAGGTGCCTTGGCATTTATTCGCCGTTCAAACTACTACATGAGTGAGCGGTATCCCGATGTGATGTTGATAGCTGAGGATTCCAGTGATTTCCATGGTGTCACAAGTCCTACCTTCCACATGGGTCTTGGTTATGACTACAAGTGGGATTTAGGGTGGATGAATGATACTCTACGCTATTATGCGCTAGACCCTATCTATCGTAAACACCCTCATAATCACCATATGTTAACCTTCAGTATGGCTTACTTCAACACGGAACGTTTTCTGTTGCCGCTGAGTCATGATGAGGTGGTGCATCTCAAGAAATCTCTAATTAATAAGTTTTGGGGAAGTTATGAACAGAAGTTCTCCCAGGCTCGTAACCTCTTTGGTTACATGATGGCTCATCCAGGGAAGAAGCTCAATTTCATGGGTAATGAACTTGGCGTCATGGATGAATGGGATGAAAAGAAAGCTCTGGAATGGAATCTGTTGAGGTATCCGATGCACCAATCACTCTTGCGTTATGTGCGTGATCTCAACTTTGTTTACCATCACCACACGAGCCTT
>JAAZEC010000178.1 GCA_012512495.1 Erysipelothrix sp. | reverse complement strand
GAACCTTGTTCAATCTGAACCAGGATTCCCTCCAGGTATTCAATCTCTCTTTCCGTCAGTTCAATCTGTTCCTGAATGTACTTCAGACCGGTTTTAAGTTTATGGTAACGCTGGAAATACTTCTTCGCATTGCCAATGCCATTGAATCTCTCATCCAGTTCGACAATGATGGGCTCACCATTGAAATCGGTAAGCGTCACACTCTGTTGACCACTCTTAATACCCTGACCATACGTCAACAACAAGTCGCCCTTAAGCTTATAGATTTCATAGTCAGTCGCATCATAATATTGTTTGGAAAGCTTTGGTAGTTTGTTTTGAAGGCGTTTCAGTTCGCGCTTGACCCGTTTCAGTAAGTCTCCGGTGTGCTGTTGGAGGCGAGATCTAGCGACCTGGTCTTCATAGACCTTGTCTAGACCTTCCATCAGATCCATGGCCTCATAAGTATCCCCCAGATGAGTCAAGGGGATATTATGGAACTGGTCATGGCTTTGATAGAGGGTGGTCTGATTATAAAGTAGGCTCATGATGTCGGAAAAGCTTTCACCATGTTCCATCCGGAAATCGATCTCCCGTTGTAACAGAGGTGAAATGCCATGGAACTGCTTACTGAGGTCGATGTTGGGATTGACCTCACTTTCATTGAATGGATTCTTTCGATCAGGAATCTCGGGTAAGGTATAGTTGGCGCCAGAGAAAATGATGCGCTTGGAGTTCTCGTAAGGAGGTATGCGGTGAAAAGCATCCACGATCTTGTTTTCGTCATTAACCAAGATGACGTTCGCATACTTGCCCATGAGTTCGATCATGATTTTGAAGGTGACCACATCTCCCAGATCATTGCGATTGGTGATGGTCCATTCAATAATGCGGTCAAGACCTACTTGCTTACTGGATTGAATGATGCCGTTCTCACAGTGCTTCCTCAGTAACATTATGAAATGGTTAGGTTCATCGACCCTTTTGAAATCACGGTGGGTGACCATGAGTCGATTCGAGATTGAGTCACAGGAAATTAAAAGATCAATCTTCTGGTGAGAGAAACATTGAAAGACGATTTCATTGTGTGATATTTGAGCTATTTTATTAATACGAGTAGGTAACAGGGGTTGCAGGTAGTGATTAATGTTATTGAGTATTATGCCATCGAGCGCCATAAACATCATCCTTTCCTTGGTATTCTACCATAAAGCAAGCGAAAGTTTCCGAAATAGGGTATAATTGAATTTAATAAAGGAGGGGTGTTTTTGAAGAAATCAAATAACGTCGGAATTCTGGTAATCTTTGTGGTTGCTATCATTGTCCTGAGGCTCTTTTGGATCCTTCCCATCTTGTTGATGTTTGGTTTTATCGGCTACTTATACCGTCAAGGGGCCTTTAATCAGGGTCAAGAGAATACGAAGCCGGTAGAAGTAATTAATTTAGAGCAAACCAATACAAAAAGAAGACCTTTCAAAAAACTGAGCACGTTTCAGAAGATGGAACTCGCTGAGTTGGATAACCGTTTGAAAATGAGGGACATCTCACCAGAAGATTACAGTAAGCTTTATCAAGGAGTACTCGAAGAATTTGAAGAATTACTAGATTAAGGTGGTCACCATGAGATTTGGATTAGTGAGTATCAAGACAGTTAGCGGCCAGCCTGAACAGAATCTATTACATATCAGACGCTGTATCAGGGAGTACCACACGCAATGTGATGTGTTGTGCTTTGGCGAGTCCTTCTTGCAGGGTTTTTCTTCGCTTCTATACGAACCCCAAGAAGACTACCGCCTGAGCACAAAACAGGATGCGAACATGATACGACTGCTTCAAGTGTGGGCTCACAAGTACCGGATTGCCATCAGCTTTGGCTACTTTGAAAAAGAAGACGATAAGATCTATTCATCCTACTTGTTCATTGGGGACGATGGTCTGGTTTATAACAATTACCGTCGCCAAAGCAAGAGTTTCTCTTCAGACAATGAAGTCTATGCCAGGGGTGAAGGGTTAAAAATCTTTAAGTACAAGGACCGGAGTTTTTTAACCACCATCTGTGACGATCTGCGAGATGAGACGATTGCCAAGAAGATCAACGAATCCGGTGTCGATGTGGTGCTGTGGCCTATTTATATGTCCGATGGCCATGTGTTTAAAGTGGGGAACATCGCCTGCGTTGAACACTTGAAACCACTGGTGTTAATGATCAATGCGTATGACGAGTCTACTAAGGGTGGCGGTGCCCTCTTTAAAAATGGTAAAATAGTCCTATCATTAGCCGAAAAACAAGAAGGAATACTCCTGATTGATGATGAAAGGCTGGATGTAATTGACAATCAAGGGCTCAGGAATTAGAATATCAATCAAAGGAAGGTGTGTATGTCTATGCAGAAGGGTTTATTGATAGTATTTAGCGGACCTAGCGGTGTCGGCAAGGGCACGATAAGAAAACTGTTCTTTGATCGTCCCGAATTGAATCTTGCTTTTTCAATCTCAATGACAACTCGCCAACCTCGCGCAGGAGAAGTCGATGGTGTCGATTATTTCTTTGTCACAGAGGAAGAATTCAAACGGGCTATCGACAACGATGAGTTTCTCGAATATGCAGAGTTTGTAGGCTCCTATTACGGAACACCCAAGGAGCATGTTGAGAAGTTGCGTAATGAAGGAAAGAACGTCATTCTAGAGATTGAGGTCCAGGGAGCTCTGGAAGTTCGCGAGAAAATGCCAGATGCTTTGACCATCTTTATTGTGCCACCAAACTTCGAGGAATTGGAAAGACGCATCCGCGGTCGTCGCTCAGAACCTGAGGAAATTATCCTTCAGCGCCTGGCTAAGGCGGAACGCGAGCTAAAAACCATGGGAAATTACAAATATGTCATCTGTAATGATGACCCGCAATTAGCAGCGGATTTAATAGCTTTAGTCATCAAAAGACACGCTGAAACAGCTAAAATCGGCAATTAAAGGCAATACTATGGTATTGTTTTTTTCTTCAATGATAATGGTATAATAGGGACATGATTTATGTCGACGTGTACATAGAAGATCCGTTTCTTCATAACGAAGTCCTGACTTACCACAGTGAGCAATTGCTAGATGCTGGAGTTCGCGTTTTTGTCTCTGTCCAACAGTCCACCCGCATCGGCTTCGTGAAACAGAGTTATGAAAGAGAAGAGCTGGGCTTTAGTACCAAGCCGATCAGCGGAGTTGTCGATGACACCCCCATCATCAATCAAGAATTGTGGGAGCTGGGCAATTGGATGTCAAAAACGACACTCAATCCAATTATCCGCTGTTTTCAAGCAATCCTCCCCAATCAGCTGCGACCCTCTTCTAGTGCCAAAAAGAAACAACTGGTCACCATGGTAAGGGTGGTCGATCCCCAACTGGCAAGCACTCCCAAGCAAATGGAAATGATAGAGACCATCGGTGAGGGCATGCCCCTCAGTGAAGCTAATAAAATATCGAGTGTCGTTACTAGTCTCATCAAAAAAGGGGCGCTAGAACGCTTTGAAGTGGAGAGACGCTACCAACCACGAGCCATTGAAATCAAACCTAGCCATATTGAACTCACCCAGAAACAACAAGATGTCCTGAGTGAGATTGATCTGTCTTCTAATAAGACCTACCTGCTCCATGGGATTACCGGTTCAGGTAAGACGGAAATATACTTACAAGCGGCAGCCAGTGTGCTCGCCAGTGGGAAACAGGTACTCATTCTGGTACCGGAAATATCACTAACCCCGCAAATGATTAGTCGTTTTCAGAAGCGATTCGGCCAAGACATCGGGATTTACCATTCGGGCTTAAACCCCCAAGAGAAATATGAACAATACCAACGAGTCCAAAGGGAAGAAGTCTCCATCGTGGTAGGCACACGCTCAGCGGTGTTCTTGCCCTTTAAGGAGTTGGGCCTCATTGTTATGGATGAGGAACATGACGATTCCTTCAAGCAGGAAAGCACGCCGTTCTATCATGCGAGGGATATCGCTTTAAAGAGAGCCCAGAACCATGGGTGTCCCTTGTTGTTGGGTTCAGCCTCTCCCTCTCTGGAGAGCTATGCCCGGGCCATCAAGGGTAACTATCAACTACTTGAATTGCCTAGCCGTATCAATAATAGTTTACCCATCATCAAGGTGATCGATACCAATAGCCAGCTACGAACGTTGAGCTATCAACCGCTCTCCAATGAGCTCATTGGTGCCTTGAAGCATACCTTAGAGAATCACCAACAGAGCATTCTGCTTCTGAATCGGCGCTCCTATGCGCCTATTATGAAGTGCAGTCAGTGTGGACATGTGTTGATGTGTCCAAATTGTGAAACGACCCTGTCTTATCACAAGGCTGATCAGAGTTTTCGCTGTCACACCTGTGATCATGTCTCGTTTAGGCAGGACTGTCCGGAGTGTGG
>JAAZEC010000177.1 GCA_012512495.1 Erysipelothrix sp. | reverse complement strand
TCGATGAAGAAGAAAACATGTTAATCGCGATCGATCATAAGAAGGTTCAATTTATCAATGATCACAACGTGGTTCAATCCAGCTTACTCGATGGTATCTATCCTGAAACCAATCGTCTGATTCCTCAGTCCTTCATCAGTGAAATGAGAATCGGTAGCCGTGACTTATTAAATGCGATTGATCGGGCCTCGTTCATCAAATCCGATGGTATTTCTATCGTCCGCTTAAGCATGAGTGAAGAGAAGATAGAAATGAGCTCAAGGTCTCAAGAAGTCGGCTCATCGCTAGAAGTGCTCAACCCCATCTCCTTCAAGGGCGACAGATTGACACTATCCTTTAGTGGTAAGTTTATCTCAGAAGCAATCAGAGCCTTGAATGCGAGTGAAGTACTGCTACAATTCAGCGGTGAAATGAAGCCATTCATCATCACTTGTGACAACGATGATTCAATCACACAATTGGTCTTGCCAGTCAGGACCTACGACTAGAATCAGCTAATCAAAACGACTTGACAAGAAAGTCGTTTTTTTTACTTATAAGTGAGTTTTAGAATGTTTCCCATATTTGGTTTCTAGTGTGAAATATGGTATAATTCATGAGTGGATGCGGAGAATAGATATGTCAAAAAAACCTAAATATATTACACTTGGTCAATTTCTTAAACTAAGTGAATATGTGTCAAGTGGTGGAGAAGCAAAGATGCGGATTCATGAATTTGACATTACTGTAAATGGAGAAAAAGAAAATCGTCGTGGCAAGAAACTCTATGATGGTGACAAAGTCATTATTAACGGAGATAGCCACGTGATTAAACATGAAGATTAAATCAATAGAGCTCAATTCATTTAGAAACTACGATCATGTCAAATGTGAGCTTGACGCACAGTTGAATGTCTTTATTGGGGCTAATGGGCAAGGAAAGACTAACTTACTTGAATCAATGGCCTTTCTATCGTCTTTGAGATCTTTTCGTCAAGTTTCCGATAGTGACCTAATCCAATTCAATCAGGATTACGCAAGGGTCCAATGCGTCCTGGAAGACGACATCCTCAACAAGCGACTGTCCGTCATGATCTCTACCAATGGCAAGACCCTACGCTATCAGAATCAGCTGATCAGGAAGACCTCCGAATTCATCGGCCTCGTTAATACGGTCATCTTCTCTCCCGTCGATTTAAACTTCTTCGATGATTCACCACGCATCAGACGAAAATCAATCGATCTAGAAGCCGGGAAACTATCACGACTCTATTTACGCCAGAGCGTCGAATTCAATAAGCTACTCAAAGAGCGAAACGCCCTCCTGAAAGAAAGTACTATCGACAGAACCCTGCTAGATGTCCTAACAAGGCAGCTCGCCAAGAGTCAAGTAGAAATTATTCTCTATCGACGAAAACTGGTCAACTTCATCAACGAACATATCAATGAAGTCTACAACAAGTTCTCTAAGACACCACTCGATTTGAAAATCGCCTATCAGGAGACGCTCCCTTCAGAAAAGGACTTAGAAACCAAACTGTACCAGCTCTATCAGGCAACTCTAGAAAAAGACATCTTCTTCAGAGCCACCCAGAAGGGCCTACATCGTGACGATTTTATTTTTATGGCCAAAGACATGGAAGTCTCCAAAATCGCTTCACAAGGCCAGAAGCGCCTCGTGCTACTCGCCTTTAAACTAGTCCTAGTCGATTACATCTATCACGAAACCAAGGACTACCCCATACTGTTACTAGACGATGTCTTCTCAGAGCTAGACCAGCACCACCAAAAAACACTACTCGCTGCCCTGCCACAGGACAGCCAAACTATGATAACCACGACACAGTCACAGGTACTCAGTGAAATAAACAAACAAATGACTGTCTTTACAATCACCGATGGGCAATTGACATCAAGGAGGACTTACAATGGATGATATGATGAAAGTTAATCACTCGTATACAGCAGATGATATACAAGTCTTAGAAGGACTAGAAGCGGTACGCAAACGGCCAGGAATGTACATCGGTACCACTTCCCCAAAAGGCCTGCATCATTTATTATGGGAAATCGTCGACAACGCAATTGATGAATCACTCGCCGGCTTCGCCGATAAAATCACCGTTATTCTTGAACCAGGTGACTCCGTCATCGTCAAAGATAACGGGCGTGGTATCCCTGTCGAGAAACATAAAAAGACCGGTAAATCTACCCTCGAAACCATCTACACCGTCCTTCACGCTGGCGGCAAGTTTGGCGGCGGTGCCTATAAGGTATCCGGCGGACTTCATGGCGTCGGTGGCTCCGTAGTCAACGCTTTAAGTGAATGGTTCGAAGTCAAGGTACACAAAGACAATCAAATCTACTACATGCGCTTTGAAAACGGCGGCAAGATGATCGACAATCTGAAGACCATCGGCACCACCGATAAGACCGGAACCATCGTCCGTTTCAAGGCCGACGCTACGATCTTCAAGGAATCTATTCGTTTTGATTTCGACACCATCAGGGAAAGACTCCGCCAGATGGCATTCCTAAACAAGGGTATCGAAATTGAACTAATCGATCAACGCGAAGACGAAAACAACGAACCCCTAACGTACCACTATGAGGGCGGAATCAAGGAGTACGTCCAATACATCAACCGCCGCTATGTCCCTCTTCACGAAGAGGTCATTTATACCGAAGGCGTCGAAGATCAGATTATGGTCGAAGTCGCCCTGCAATACATCAACGACTATGCGACGAACCTCTTCTCCTTCACTAACAATATCAATACTCAAGAGGGTGGAACCCACGAAGAAGGCTTCCGCTCCTCACTCACCCGTGTCATTAACAGCTATGCCCGCAGCAAGAATCTTCTAAAGAAAGACGACGAAGCTCTCGCTGGCGAAGATGTCCGTGAAGGGCTCACCGTCATCATTTCCGTGAAGCACCCAGATCCTCAATACGAGGGACAAACAAAGACCAAACTTGGCAACTCAGAAGTACGTAAGATTGTATCCAATGTCTTTGGTAGCCAGTTTGAAAGATTCCTCATGGAGAATCCGGACACTGCTC
>JAAZEC010000176.1 GCA_012512495.1 Erysipelothrix sp. | reverse complement strand
TCTTACCAAATGGTGATTTGGAGTCACTCTTGAATGCTGAAACACTGGAGACCATTGTCAAGCACGAATCGAATACTGCCTATGTCGATCTCAATTTACCGAAGTTTGACTTGGATGGAGATTATTCACTGATTGAACTGAGTCAATCCATGGGTTTGACACTGCCATTTGACAGTCAGGCCTCAGAAATCTTCCCTTACAATGATCGAACAAGTGTCTTAATTACGACCATCAAGCAACAAGCGCGTATAGCAGTGGATGAAAATGGAGTCGAGGCCGCGGCCTATACGCAAGTTAGCTTCACTGATACCGCTGCACCCGATTACGAGCATGTGAGTATCACTTTTGATAAACCGTTCTTGGTCCTAATTACCAGTCCTCAGAACATTCCTTTATTCATTAGTACCGTGGCTGATCCTAGAGGCGAATAAATGAAATGGAAGCTCACCTTTGTTAGAATAGAAGTAGGAAAGGTGTGGTTCTATGAAAAATATCGATAATTTTAGGGAACTCGATCAAGAACAGGCAACAAACCAAAGACCAGTGGTCAATCTGGATAAAGATCGCGTGAATCCCGATATTAATTCGGTACCGATTGACCAAACCAGTGAAGTCGTGACTGAAACAGATAAGAGAGATTGACCACCATACCCTCATATGTTAGAATGTTCATATGAACAGATAAACATGTGGGGGTTTTTATATGATTGAAAAAACAGCACAACTATTTAAAATGATGTCCGAACCAACCAGACTAGAGATCCTAGTCTTCTTAAGCAACGAAGAGAAGAGTGTCAATGAGATTGCCAGTTCACTGGACATTGAACAATCGGTCGTTTCCCACCAGCTCTCGAAGCTGAAAGCGGCCCGCTTCGTGAAGGCTAAGCGCGTTGGTCGCCAGATGTTTTACTCTCTGTATGACGATCATATTACCGCTCTAATTAAACAAGGCGTAGAACACGCACAGGAGATTAATTAAGATGACACACTATCGACTATCCACGATTCACTGTGCGAATTGTGCGAAGACCATGGAGGCTCAGCTACAGGCTTTGGACGACAAAATCAGACTCAACTATGAACACGATACGCTGGTGGTTCCTGAGAACGTACCACTGAGTGATGTGAAGAAGATCTTAGCGATTGAGAAAATAGTCATTCTTGAGGATGATTTTGAGACACATGATACAGACCATGCCCATCACCACCATCACGATACCAGCAGTAAGAACATGGCGGTCGTTTTCTTCATGAATGTCATCTTCTCAGTTAGTGAATTCATCTTTGGTTTTCTCTTCAACTCAAGTGCGATCCTGACGGATGCGGTGCATGACTTCGGGGATGCGCTCTCGATTGGTTTGGCTTGGTTCTTTGAGAAGATTTCTTCTCGGGAACCTTCACGTAAGTACAGCTTTGGTCACCGTCGCTTTTCACTCTTGGGAGCACTGATCACTTCAACGATTCTGATTGTTGGTTCCATCTTGGCACTACTTAGCTCACTGCCACGTCTCTTCAATCCACAACCCGTGAACTATGAGGGCATGTTCCTACTAGCGATTGCGGCGATTGGAATGAACCTGTTTGGTACCTGGCTCCTTAGTAAGGGTTCCTCCAAGAATGAGAAAGTCTTGTCGCGCCATCTGCTTGAAGACATGCTTGGGGGGATTGCGATCTTGGTGATGTCCTTTGTCTTGAGGTTTCAACCCTGGTACTTCTTGGATCCACTACTTTCGATTGGTCTAGCCATCTTTATCCTGACTCATGCGGTGCCACCCTTTGTTGAGAGTATTTCCATCTTCCTAGAGGCGGTTCCTGAGCACGTGGACCTTCAATCAGTGGAGAGTGATATCCGCCAAATCAAGGGTATCCATGCTTTGTCCCATTTCCACTTCTGGTCGATTGATGGATCAGAAAACGCGGCAGCGATTACCGTCTATACGGACAGTCCCGATGTCGCGTTCCATGAATCCCTAAGGGAAGAAATACGTGTCTTACTGGCTAAGCAGCACGTGACGCATTCGACCATTGAAGTCGTATACGATCCTGCTCTGTTGGTGATGTGATTTCGTAGAGATTCACTTCATAGGGGCTTAGCTTATCTAAATGGTATTTCATATTCGAGAAAACTAATTCATATCCTGTCGTCTTCTCGTAGCGAATAGTGGTGTCATTGACACAGTTTATCTCGACAAAGAACATCTGGTTACCATCGAATCGGTAGTAGCCCAGATAGTTCTTTTTCTTTGAAAACACAAAATAAGTAGTGCCATAAACCAGTGCTTGGTTCTCTTTGCGTAGCTTAATCAGTCTTCGATAAGCATGGTAGATTGAATCTTTATTGTCAATTTCACTTTGATCAGTAATTTCGATTGGTTGCTTGCTGGGTAGCCAAGGTTCTCCGGTAGTGAAACCTTCATGCCAAGGCATACCAACACGAGCATGGTCCCTACTTCCTGCCTTTAATGTCTTTAAGGCTTCCTCTCTCTCAATACCACTGTTGATGAGTTCGTGATACTTGTTGATCGATTCTACGTCACGATAGTCCTCGATATTGGTGAACTCCTGATTGACCAGCCCGAGTTCCTGTCCCTGATAAATGAAGGGGGTTCCTCTTAGCGTCAACATTAGGAGTGCGATGAGTTTGCCGATTTTTCCTCGTAAACTAAGATCGCTGGTCACTTTGGAAATCATACGGGGATTGTCGTGGTTATCGACAAAGAGTGAGGGCCATTCCTTCTGACTTAAGTGGCTGAACATCTTTTTATAATAAGAGCCCAGAAACCGTAAGTCGTATTGATAGTC
Source organism: Erysipelothrix sp. (assembly GCA_012512495.1). GTDB lineage: Bacteria > Bacillota_I > Bacilli_A > Erysipelotrichales > Erysipelotrichaceae > JAAZEC01. The sequence goes on along the minus strand of JAAZEC010000176.1, from coordinate 698 downwards.
GTCGAATCTGACATGACCTGGTGTTTCTAGATGGTCGAATAGGAAGACGGTGTCCATCTCTTGGCGGTCTTCGTGCGTTAATAGACGGCTCATTTCAAGACCGATTCCAGGGGTTTCCCCGACACTGAAGGCTCCCTTGAAGCCTTCCACATTGAGCTGGTGAAGGTATTGATGGAGGTTTCTTCCATAGTAATACTGTTCGATGCCGGTAAACTCCATGAGTTCACCAATGAACTCATTGCCATCTTGTAGGCTGTTCTTAGCGATGTAGTTAATGACATCTAACCTAAACCCATCGACCCCTTTCTCTTTCCAGAAGGTAATGATGTCAATGACTTCCTGCCGGACGGAGGGGTTATCCCAGTTTAGATCGATCTGCTTATTAGAGAAGAGCTTGAGAGCGTATTCGTTCGTCTCATCGACCTTTCGCCATGCGGAACCGGAGAAGAAGGATTTCCAATTGTTGGGTTTATCACTGAAGAAGTAATAGTCGTGGTAGGGACTATTCACATCTTTAATAGCTGCTTGAAACCAGGGATGTTCATCGGAGGTATGGTTGACAACAAGGTCCATGATGAGTTTCATTTCCCGACTCTTGAGTTCATTGACCAGTTGTTGGAAGTCTTCCATGGTGCCAAATTCAGAGAGAACCTCGTGGTAATTACGGATATCGTAGCCGTTGTCATCTAGTGGGGAAT
>JAAZEC010000175.1 GCA_012512495.1 Erysipelothrix sp. | reverse complement strand
TTCGTTAAGAATGGCTATGAGTTTGTGTCCAATGGTATCGAAATGACGTTTGATGGTTACACGCTTGCTTATGGTAAGTATGAAACCAATAAGGACAAGATTCTACCAGTGCTTCAAGAGAAACAAGAATATACACCTGAAAAGATCGAAGAGAAACAACACTTCACTGAGCCACCACTTCGTTACAATGAAGCCCGACTCATCAAGGAACTGGAAGAGAATGGCATTGGCCGTCCTAGTACCTATTCGACCATTATCGATACGATTGTTACGCGTGGCTATGTTGAATATCGCGCACCCTCGGAGACGACCACGACCAAGGCGTTCATTCCTACGGAGCAGGGTATTTTGACGAATGAAAAGCTAGTGGAGAATTTCGAAGAAATCATTAATGTAAAATACACAGCAGAGATGGAGAGCATGCTCGACAAGATTGCTGAAGGTAAGGCTGATAACGTCGAAGAGTTACGTACTTTCTATGAAAAGTTTGAACCGCTAGTTCAGAAGGCCTATGACACCATGGAGAAGGCTCCACTGGAGTTCGTCAATGAAGTCTGTCCCGAAGATGGTGGTCAGCTGGTCTATCGCCATGGGCGGTTTGGCAAGTTTATTGCCTGTGAGAATTACCCTGAATGTAAATACCATCGTCCCTTAGCGGATAAGGTAAAGGAACCACCGGTTAAGATTGATGTACCATGTCCTACCTGTGGTAATGATCTGGTAGTTCGCACGGCACGCCGTACTGGTAAGAAATTTATAGGTTGTTCAACCTTTCCAAAGTGTAAATATGTTGATTACAACTATTTCAAGGAAGAAGTGAAAGAAGATGTCAAAGAAGAGAGTTAATATCATTGGCGCTGGTTTGGCGGGTAGCGAGGCTGCGTATCAGCTGTTGAAACGTGGTTATTCGGTGCGTCTCTATGAAATGAGGCCTCAGAAAATGACCCCGGCTCATGTCAGTAGTAGTTTCGCTGAACTCGTCTGTTCCAACTCCATGCGCTCCAACAGTATCACCAATGCGGTGGGGCTTTTAAAAGAAGAAATGCGCCATCTGGATTCATTAATCATGAGTGCGGCCGATCACAGTAGTATTCCTGCCGGGAGTGCTTTAGCGGTCGATCGTGAAACCTTTTCACAGCGGGTCATGGAAACGCTACAACAGTTCCCTGATCTCGAAGTCACAAACGATGAAGTCACCGATATTTTCGATGAACCCTCGATCTATGCGACGGGTCCCTTGACCAGCGATGCCTTAGCGGATGCCTATTCGACACTGCCAGGACTTGCAAAGCTACATTTTTTTGACGCGATTGCGCCCATTATAGCCTATGATTCAATTGATCACTCCAAGGTCTATCGTAAATCACGTTATGACAAGGGTGATAGTTCTGATTATATTAATTGCCCCATGACAAAGGAAGAATTCAATAAGTTTTATCGTGAGTTGATTGGTGCCAAGACGACCGAGCTGCGCGGTTTTGAGGACCAGAAGGTCTTCGAGGGCTGTATGCCTTTTGAGGTTATGGCCAAGCGCGGAGCGAAGACTCTCTTATTTGGGCCCATGAAACCGGTAGGACTAGAGATGCCTGATGGCAAGAAACCTTACGCGGTGGTTCAATTACGGCAGGACAACGCTGCTGGAAGCTTGTACAATATCGTGGGTTTCCAAACGCACTTAACCTGGCCGGAACAAAAGCGGATCATTCAGATGATTCCTGGCTTGGAAAATGCTCGCATTGAGCGCTACGGTGTGATGCATCGTAATACCTACTTAACATCTCCTAACTTTTTGAATAAGTTCTACCAGAGTGTCCAGCTGCCTCACTTGTTCTTTGCGGGTCAACTATGCGGTGTGGAGGGCTATGTAGAGTCGGCGGCCTCGGGTCTCTATGCGGCTTTGAATATGGACAGGTTCTTAAGTAATCAACCGCCACTTGATTTCACGAAGGAAACGATGATGGGGGCGATGGCTCACTATGTTTCGGGTGCTAACCCACAGAATTTTCAGCCGATGAATGCCAACTATGGCTTATTAGATAATAGCCAACTAGAAAAAGAAGAGCGGGCGAAACGCTCCCTTGAGATTATTGATAGCTATGGAAATTGAACTAGTTCTAGAAGAATTTTTACAATCGTTTGATTTGGCACACTCCCACTCTACTCATTCCTTACAGGCATACCATTCTGATATCATGCAGTTTGTACAGTATTGCCAGGGACAACAGATAGAGAAGTTAAGCGATGTGCAGGCGGGTGATATCTATGGCTTCATAGATTCGCTCAATCGCCAACAGGCCTTGAAGGCCTCGACTCTTAATCGTAAATGCTCCGCCATGCGGGCTTTCTATCAGTTCTTAATTCTCAATTATGGTTATTTGGAGAATCCGTTTAATGAAATCAAGCATTTCAAACAGGATCGACCCTTGCCAAGCTTCCTCATGTTTGATGAAGTAGCGACGCTAATTAATAGTATTGATACGAGCACACTTGGTGGTCAGCGGGATAGCTGTATGATTGAGCTGCTCTATGCCTGTGGTCTTCGTGTGAGCGAGTTGACAGAGCTGAGAGTTGAGGACATCTTGTTGGATCAATCCCTCGTAGCGGTTACCGGGAAGGGTGATAAAGAGCGCTTAGTCCCTTTCTATGACAGTATGAAAGAGTCACTTTCTTCTTATTTGAATGTCGTTCGCCCACAGATTATGAAGGGTGAACAGCACAATCTCGTGTTTGTGAACCTTCGGGGTAAACCGATTACCCAGCGTGGTGTTCAACAAATTTGTGAGAAGGCGGGCATTGAGGCTGGTTTGCGACTTAGGCTTCACCCCCACGTTCTGAGGCACACGTTTGCGACGCACTTACTGGATAATGGGGCGGATTTACGTTTCGTTCAGGAACTGTTGGGTCATGAAAACCTGTCAACGACTCAGATCTATACCCATGTGAGTGTTGATCGACTCAAAGCAGTCTATGATAAAGCTCATCCCAGAGCATAAAAAGAAGTCTGAAATTTCAGACTTCTTTTTTGATCATGGTTTTGAATTATAGACAGTATTATCTTCACTGAGGACGCCATCCTGCATCTGGAGGACACGATCACAGTAGGGTAACATTCTTTGGTCATGGGTGACCATGACGACGGCGGTTCCTAAATCACGTGAGATGTTCTTGAGTATTTCTACCACCTGATAGGCTTTCTCGGTATCGAGACTGGCAGTGGGTTCATCAGCTAGGAGGATAGTAGGTTCCAAGATCAGGGCGAGTCCGATGGCGGCACGTTGTCTTTCACCACCTGAGACATCGTCGGGATACTTATCTTGAATCTTGGTAATGGATAAGCGTTCCAACATTTCGTCAATCTTTTGTTTGTTCGAAACCTTCGCAATCTTCAGCTTCAATTCGAACTGTTCCCTGATGGTGAGATAGGGGACTAGGTTGGAGCCTTGGAGGACAAAGCCAATCTTCTTGAAGCGTAAGTCTGAGCGTTGGTTCTCACTGAGGCTATAGCTATCAATTCCATTGATTTCGAGGGTTCCCTCGGTTGGTTTCTGTAAAGCACCGATAATGGTCAGAAGGGTGGACTTGCCACTGCCGCTAGGGCCAATGATGGCTGTAAATTCGCTGTCATTGATGGTGACGGTGGTCGATTGAAGGACGTTGACATCCGTGTTGCCATCAAAGAAGTCTTTGGTAATGTTATTTAGTTGTATCATGATTCCTCCTAGAGCGCATCGAGCGGTTCAATTTTTAGGATACTACGGGCTGAGAAGACGGTACCGATAAAGGAACAGACAATCGAGAAGACGGTCACGCCGATAAATAGTGGCCAGTTGATGGCAACGGGTACGGTACTTGGTAAGAACTGAATCGTCAGGATACTGAGTAATAGACCTGTGAGCGCTCCTAGTAGGGTGACGAGAATGGTCTGAAGAATGACGGATTTCATAATGTAGCCATTACGGTAGCCTTGGATTTTCAAGACACCGAAGATGGATTTCTTCTGCATGGTCAAGATATACATGAAGATGCCGGTAATGATGGATGAAATAACGGCCAGTGAGGCGATCATTAAGCCAAAGGTTAGGACTTGTGCTTGATAGCCAGGGAGTCCGTTGATATAGTCGTCAATCTTGATGTAGTCAAGTTCATACTCATCGAGTGTTGACTGGTCAATATCTTCGTAAACGACCACGGCAGAGACCCGTTGAGGCATGTTGGGAGTAGGTGTCGCGACAGCGTCTTCCTCTGGGTTGTTGGAGGTATAGATCATCATTTCGGCAGAGGCTAGTTCGCGATCGATATAGACAGCAGGGAGTGTGTTGTAGTTGGAGTCACTGGTGAAGCCGACCACGGTGAACTCACGTCCGACACTGGCCATCCGAATCGTATCACCGATTTCGACATCGGCTTTCGATTGCAGGTTCTTGGAGACGACGGTTTCGAAGGTATCTTCAATGGCTCGTCCCTCGACGATGGGCGCTACCAGATTGTCTTGGCCGATGTTGTAACCAACAAAGGCAACGTTGATGGGGTCGTCACTGTTGATGTAGACGCTGGCACTGGCGAGATTGATTGAATTATCCAGGTCCAGGTTGGAATCGACGATGAACTGCCGATCAATCATGGAGGCATAGATATTCTCGTTGGATGACTTAGTGAGGACGATGCCGCTGGCGTTCCAGTAGTCGATGGTCGTGCGGTTAATCTGGGCGAGACCGAAGGCTAGGGACGAGAGAAAATACACCAGATAGGCAATGAGTGCCGTGATCAGTATGATCATAATGAAACGGACTTTTTCTTTCTTCATTTCTTTGAGTGCTAAAAACATGTTAATTTTCCTTTAGCCGCGGTTTGCTTTGTTTGACTATTGAGTTAATGTGTCGTATTGTTTCAATACCAGAGCTTGGAAATCTTCGCGGACTTAGTTGGTTTTCCAAGCTTTGAGGCTAGTAACTTATCATTTGATAAGTTACTAGAGAAACTTTAACATATTATTATGACTCTGTCATAAATAATGCCTAGATTTGTGAAAGGAGTGAAGCGAGTGACTCTAAATATGAGGGATATGATTATTGAAACGGCCTCTGAACTATTTATGAAACAGGGCTATCTGGCAACGTCAACGCGTCAGATAGCGAAGAAGCTGAATATTACACAACCTGCTCTTTATTTTCATTTCAAAAACAAGGAAGAGCTTTATACTGAAGTGCTGTCTACTTTCACCCATGAGATTGGGGTTAACCTCAATGCGTTGATGGCACAAGAGACAAGTTTTTATCAGAAGCTCTACTCGATGGGGGACTATCTTCAAAGAAGCCACGTGGTCAACTTCTCCATGATGATGCATGACATCAGTAATGAGTTGAGTGAAGAAACCCAGTTTACCATCTTTATCATCTGGAAGAAGAATTACTTCGATCCCTTTGATACCTACTTCATCCAACTTGAGAAGTGGCTGCGCCCCGAGCTGAGCGCTCTGGCAGCGTCACGACATTTCCTGAGAAACCTATCTGCTTACATCATGGAGGACCAGAACTATCAGATGATGAGTGACTTGGATCTTGGCACCATGGTAGATATCTTCTTAAGGGGTATCGTTAAACCTGAATATTTGTCACAAATCTATTAGTGAGAGGACATTTAGTTGAATGTCCTTTTTTTATTTCAAAAATACTAAGTAAAATGTTCACAATTGATTGACAATTATTTCACTAAGTATTATACTCAATATGAACATTGGTTCATGTTAGGAGGATTTATGAATAATAGCAAAACAATCAGCCAGATTGAAATTGGCGATCAAGCATCCACAACCCGAACATTTACAGAGCAGGAGGTAGTCGACTTCGCGAAACTGAGCGGTGACAATAATCCCTTGCACCTGAATGAAGACTTTGCGCAAAGGACCTCATTCAAGCACCGTATCGTCCATGGTCACCTCGTCTCATCGATGTATTCCGACATCCTGGGCAGCCAACTGCCCGGTCTGGGAACTATCTATCTGAAACAACGAGTAACCTATACAAAGCCGGTTTTCCTAGGGGATACCATTACTTCTAGCGTGGTCGTTCTTGAGAAAGACTTGGAAAAGAACAGGGTTAAACTCGAGACTAGGTCCATCAACCAAAACGGCGAGCTAGTCATCATCGGCGAGGCCGTGGTCTTACCTCCTTTGAAGGAAGTGACACTCTAATGGAAAATAAATATAAAAGAATCGTTGATTTTGTCAGTGATTTTACGAAGGATTACGTGAAACCTTTGGCTAAAGAAGTCGATGAGAATCACCGCTTCCCAAGGGAAACCGTTACTAGGATGGCTCAGTCACACATGATGGGGATTCCCTTTTCAGAAGACTACGAGGGGGCAGGAGCCGACACCCTGGCCTATGCACTTACCATCGAGGAATTGAGTAAAGCCTGTGCGACCACGGGTATCATCTTATCAGCGCATACTTCACTCGTCTGTGATCCACTCAATAAGTATGGCTCGAAGGAATTGAAAGCGAAATACCTAAATGATCTATGCTCTGGAAGAAAACTAGGTGCGTTTGGTTTAACGGAAGCGAATGCGGGCACGGACGTAGCAGGTGGTACGACCACCGCCATCAAGCATGATGATCATTATGAAATCACGGGGAATAAGCTGTTCATCACCAACGCAATCGAGGCCGAGGTCTATATCGTCTTTGCGAATATGGATCAGAAACTGAGCGCATTCATCATCGAGAAGGGCTGGGAAGGATTCACCTTTGGCAAGACCGAGAACAAGCTAGGAATCTGTGGCAGTAGTACCAGCGAACTGATATTCGATCATGTGAAGGTACCTCTTGAGAATCTGTTGGGTAAAGAAGGTAATGGTTTCAAAATTGCGATGGGTACACTGGATGGTGGCCGGATTGGTGTCGCTGCCCAGGCCCTAGGCATTGCCAAGGGAGCCTATGAAGAAGCGCTTCAGTACACGAAACAGCGCAAGCAATTTGGTAAATCATTGAGCAGTTTCCAGAATACACAGTTTGTTTTAGCTGACATGGCTACACAGATTGAGGCGGCTTCCCTGTTGGTCTATCAAGCAGCTAAAGCGAAGGATAGTGGCAATCGTTTCAGCAAAGAAGCTGCCATGGCGAAGCTCTATGCTTCTGAGGTGGCTATGAGCGTGACGACGAAGGCAGTCCAACTGTTTGGCGGTTATGGTTACATCAAGGATTATCCAGTTGAAAGAATGATGCGGGATGCTAAGATAACGGAAATCTATGAAGGAACTTCAGAAGTTCAACGGATGGTTATCGCATCGTCGATCTTGAGGTAGAGAGATGAATATTATTGTCCTAGTAAAACAAGTACCGAACACGACTGAAATGAAAGTCGATAAGGAAAAGGGCACCCTCATCCGAGAGGGTGTCGATACGATCATTAATCCCGATGATCTGGCTTCCATTGAATGCGCACTGGCCATCAAGGATTTGATTCCAGAAACTTTCATTCGTGTTATCACAATGGGCCCGCTTCAAGCGAAGAGGATGCTGGTTGATTGTTACGGCTATGGTGTGGATGATTGTGTCTTGTTGTGCGATCGAGCATTCGCTGGTTCGGACACCTGGGCGACTTCCACGATTCTCTCCCAAGCAATCAAGCGCTATGACTATGATCTGATCCTGGCTGGAAAACAAGCTATCGATGGTGATACCGCTCAGGTGGGTCCTCAGGTCGCGGCACACCTTAATATCCCACAGGTTACTTGTGTGAAGACGATTGATGCCGTGAAACCTAGCACCATTGAACTCACGAAAGACTATGACACTTACGAGGAAACCTTGCGGGTTAATACGCCGTGTCTGTTAACGATTCAGGCGGAATCGACCACCGTTCGCAAGGCGAACTTTAGAGATGTTTGGTTCGCTGATACAAAAGAAATCACAGTTTTGGATAATGCTACTTTAGCTTGTGATGTTGAAAACATTGGACTGAAAGGTTCATTGACTCAGGTCAAGAAAACCTTTGTACGACCTGTGGATATGAAAGGAGAAATGATTGAGGGTAACATTGAACTGGCCGCGCAACGGTTGGCACAGCTCATTGTTAAAGCCTCATCATAAAAACATATGGAATCAAATAATATCTTTGTCTATATCGAAGTCCATGATAAAACAGTGGCTGATGTCAGCTATCAACTGTTATCACTGGCTCAGGATTTGAAAAGTGAGTACGAGACTATCTCCGTTCAACAAGAAGTGGTCGCAATCCTGTGTGGACACCAGGTGGACTCGTTGATTTCCTCCTGTTACGAGTATGGTGCGGATCGGGTCATTGCGATCGATGATGAGAAGCTTCGCTATCCTACGACGCAGCACTTGAGTCACGCTCTAGTTGAGTGTGTTAGAGAATACCACCCAGAAGTGCTTCTGATTGGTGCGACCATCGTTGGAAGGGATGTTGCCCCAAGAGTTGCGGCAACGATTCGGACGGGTCTGACGGCGGATGCCATCAAGGTGGAAGTCGATGCTTCAAGTAGCTTGTTAATGACAAGGCCTGCTTTCGGGGGTAACCTGTATGCGACGATTAT
>JAAZEC010000174.1 GCA_012512495.1 Erysipelothrix sp. | reverse complement strand
TTCTGATAGTATAATAACACTTGTTATGAAAGGATGAATGCAGATGTCAACAGAAAAAACAATATTATCTCAAAATCATCTCTTTAATGAGTTTTTCTATGGTGTCCGTGAGCTTGATGATTCACAATTCACACCAGTAAATAAAAGCGTCGGTGAGATCTTGACCCCCGATGAGGATTACATCTACTACCTTGTTGAAGGAAGTGTTGCCCAATATTATCATAACCAGCACGAGTACAGCGTGACCAATCCCTATCGGATGCATTATTTTGATTTAATCGGTGTCTATGAGATGTACTACCCATCCCAAATCAAGATTGTCTACAAGGCTGTAACTGATTGTATGTTGTTTGCGATGTCGAAGAGTTTTTTCATGGAGCTGATGAAGAACAACCGGGAATTCCATCAACGGGTCCTCATTAATCTGATTAACCGGCAGTCCTTTATTGCCCAACATTATATGAGTCTCATCAGCATCACCGTGGAAGAACGTGTCAAGAAGTTTATCGGCTTCACGATCGATACCCGTTACTTCGAGGAACACGAAACTTTCACAATATCGGACAGCCATCAGATCATGGCGGACAGCTTGGGCTGTAATATCCGCTCGGTCCACCGGGCACTGAAGACGTTAAAGCGAAAAAACCTGATAGATATCGTCGGCGGAAAAGTGACAATTAGCAAGATACAACACCAAAAGTGTACTGTTTTAGCGTGAAATAGTCTTTTAGTTAGTAATTTATATTAAAATACTGGAAGTTTCGCTACTATTTATATATAATAGAAGACAGAAGGAGGGCGAACTCATGAACTTCAAAGAATTACTTGAATCTAAGCAAATGACAGGTTATCGATTTGCTAAGAATTCTGGAATTCACCAACCTGCCGTGTCAAAATTTGTCACTGGCAAGCGCGATCCATTAAGAATGAGCCTACGTTCAGCCAAGAGAGCAGCAGACACTCTTGACATGACATTAGACGAATTCTTTGTTACATTGGATAACGGTGAAGAGGAATAGCTAAAAAACAGGAGTGCTAAGCACTCTTGTTTTTTTTCGCTTCTAAGAGCGTGGTATAATGTATCAGAGAACTTAGGAGGCCTATCATGAACAATTATCGAATCGAAAAAGACTCACTCGGTGAAATCGCCGTACCCAGTGAAATGTATTATGGTGCTCAAACCCAAAGAGCCCTAGAAAACTTCCCCATTCAAAATCACTTGATGCCTATCGACCAGATTTTGTCCATGGTCATGGTCAAGAAGGCCTGTGCCATTGCCAATCATCAATGTGGCGTCCTACCTACTAATAAAAAAGAGCTCATCGTCTGGGCCTGTGATGAAATCCTCTCTGGCAAGTATCACGAGCAATTCGTGCTCAGCGTCTATCAGAGTGGCTCGGGCACCCAAAGCAACATGAACGTCAATGAAGTCATCGCCCACCTGGCCAATGAAAAGGCAGGAGCAGCTCTCATTCATCCCAACGATGATGTCAATAAGTCCCAATCAACTAACGATGTCTTCCCCAGTGCGATGCACCTGACGACCCACCAACTTCTTAGTAATAGGGTCTTACCAGCGCTGGATCAAATGATCAATCAATTATCAACTTTGGAAGACAATTTCAAAGACATACTCAAAGCAGGTCGTACCCATCTACAGGATGCGACTAATTTAACGCTGGGTCAGGAATTTTCTGGTTATGTCTCAGGACTTCTGGTCCATCGCCAACTAATCATTGATAGCCTTAAGGGTCTAGAAGAGCTAGCCTTAGGTGGCAGTGCCGTGGGTACGGGTATCAATACTCCCCAAGGCTACTTAGAAGCACTCGAGAAGGCAATCCTTGAAGTCACTGGAACTAACTATCGTGTCCATAACAATAAATTTGAACAACTCTCCCTTAAGATAGGGATGGTTCATACAGCGAGTACGATCAAATCCTTAACAACTTCGCTCTATAAGATTGTAAATGATCTTCGTTTCATGTCTTCAGGACCCCGCTTGGGTTATGGTGAACTATCCATACCCGCCAATGAACCGGGTTCATCAATTATGCCAGGGAAAGTTAATCCGACCCAGTGTGAATCGATGTTGATGGTGCTATTGAATGTCAGTGGCAATATGGACACCCTTATGCTCGCTAACAGTCAAGGCAACTTTGAGCTCAATGTCATGATGCCGCTCATGATCGAGAAGATGGTCATCAGCACCCATCTACTAAGCGATAGTATAAATAGCTTTACTGACAACTGCTTGAAAGGCCTGAGGGCGAATGAAGAGAAGCTGAAACAGAATGTAGAAGCCAACCTCATGAGTGCGACCTCCCTTAACCCAATCTTGGGCTACGAAGTCGTGGCAGAGATTGTCAAGGAAGCCTATGAATCACAGCG
>JAAZEC010000173.1 GCA_012512495.1 Erysipelothrix sp. | reverse complement strand
TGGGTCAAGATGAAATCGAGTGATTCATCGGCCATGATTGGAAAGTTTGCTTTAAGACAGAGGTCTTTGAGTTCTTGAAGTGTCTTCATGTTAAGAAAAAGCGGAATAAATTCCGCTCTTAGACAAATTCGATTTCAGCCATTTCAGCCGCGTCACCAGAACGTTGGACTGTTTTGGTCACACGAGTATAGCCGCCTGAACGCTCAACATAAGTTGGAGCGATGTCTTCAAATAAAATCTGAAGTGCTGTTTTACCAGTCTTAGGATCTTTTACATTGAAGAGGACTTTTGCTGCTTCACGTCGAGCTGCCACATCACCTTGTTTACCCCAGGTAACAAGCTTGTCAGCAATTGATCTTAATTCAAGTGCTCTGTGTTGTGTCGTCGTGATTTTACGGTTCATCACAAGTGATGTCGCAAGGTTTCTTAGCATAGCCTTACGTTGATCAGATGCACGACCCAATTTACGATTTTTCATGTGTTGTCTCCTTTACTTTCTATCTAGTGTCTTGAAACCTAGTCCTAAGTCATGAAGTTTGTCTTTGACTTCTTTCAATGACTTCTTACCTAAGTTACGGACCTTCATCATATCTTCTTCACTCTTAAGTGTTAATTCTTCAACAGTCTGAATACCTGCGCGCTTCAAGCAGTTATAGGAACGCACAGAGAGATCCAAGTCTTCAATCATCATGGTTGAAGTAGGCTTCTCTTTATCGGATATGTCAGGCTTAATGACTGAGTCTTCACCGTATTCAGTATCCTTGATTTCAGTAATGACTTCATAGTGGTCCATCAGGATCTTAGCTCCTAGCACGAGTGCTTTGAGCGGAGATAGGGATCCATCAGTGTAAACTTCCATGGTTAATTTGTCATACTTTGTATTCATACCAACACGAGCTGGATCAACATGATATGAGACTCTGTCTACTGGAGTATAGAGTGAATCTGTATAAATCGTTCCAATCCCTTGGGAGACATTTTGATAAAGTCCTTTATTAATATCTTGTGAAACATAACCGCGGCCATTACGAGCCTTCAGCTCCATGTCAAAGGTTGCTCCTTCTGCAAGAGTCGCAATCACGTGATCTTTGTTTAGGATTTCAACTCCTGCTGGACATTCGATGTCTCCAGCAGTAATTGTCTTAGGTCCTGTTTCAGATACACGCAATGTGTAGGATTCCTCTGAATCGATGGAAAGAATAAGTTCCTTCAAGTTGAGAAGAATAGTTGTAACATCTTCACGGACTCCAGGAATAGCGGTAAATTCGTGTTGAATTCCTTCGATCTTAATAGAGTAGACTGCTGCTCCTGGTAAAGAGGACAGTAATACACGGCGCAATGAATTCCCTAGTGTGATACCGAAGCCACGTTCAAGTGGTTCGATGACAAACTTTCCGTAATTAGAAGTTTCGTCAAATTCTTTGATTTCGAACTGTGCACGTTCAAACTTTTGCATATTCTACCTCCAAGTTGTAAGTTCTATTAACCACGTGGGCGTTTTGGAGGACGGCATCCATTGTGTGGTATTGGTGTGTTATCGTTAATGACGCTAATTTCAAGCCCTGCAGCTTGTAGTGAGCGTACGGCAGCTTCGCGTCCTGGACCAGGACCCTTCACTGATACTTCAACTGTTTTCATGCCATTTTCAACAGCAGCCTTAGCAGCTGCTTCTGAAGCGGATTGAGCAGCGAAAGGAGTTGATTTACGTGATCCCTTGAAGCCTAATGCTCCGGCACTTGACCAAGCAATGACATTACCTTTTTCGTCGGTAATAGTGATGATTGTGTTATTGAAAGTGGAATGGATATGAGCGATTCCCTTAGCAATATTCTTACGAGCTTTACGCTTACGTGTCGTTTTTCTTGTCATTTTTTTCCTCCTCGCCTACTTCTTCTTGTTTGCCATTGTACGACGAGGTCCTTTACGCGTACGAGCATTCGTTTTGGAACGTTGTCCACGAACTGGTAAGCCTCTTCTGTGACGAATGCCACGATAAGCTCCAATTTCCATTAGACGTTTGATATTTAGTGATTCTTCACGGCGAACGTCACCTTCGACTTTGATGGAATCAACTTGTTGACGAATAGCATTAACTTCGTCTTCTGTTAAATCCTTGACGCGTGTATCTTCGCTGATTTTACATTCTTCTAAAATCTTTTTAGAAGTTGGCAAACCGATGCCATAAATATATGTTAGTGATACTAAGACACGTTTTTCACGTGGTATATCTATCCCTGCAATACGAGCCATATTTTCCTCCTAGCCTTGTCTTTGTTTGTGTTTTGGGTTCTCACAAATAACCATTACGCGTCCTTTACGTTTAATGACGCGGCATTTGTCACAGATTGGTTTAACTGATGGTTGTACTTTCATTTTAAATGCCTCCTGTATCTTGCTGGTCTACTTATGTCTGAATGTAATTCGCCCACGTGTTAAATCATATGGTGAAATTTCTACCGTGACACGATCCCCTGGTAAAATGCGAATGTAGTGCATACGGATTTTACCAGAAACGTGAGCCAGAATCTCATGTCCGTTCGGTAGTTTTACTTTGAATTGCGCATTAGGAAGTGTATCTTCCACGATGCCATCAATTTCAATTACGTCTTGTTTAGCCATGTGTAACCTCCTTTTTTCCAGTGGTGGTTAATATCGAACAACCCTCATTCGTAACCAGAACAGTATGTTCGAAATGAGCACTCAGTGATTTATCTTTCGTTATAACGGTCCAATGATCACTCAGTACTTTGGTAAATGGTTTCCCTTGATGGACAATCGGTTCAATACAGAACGTCATTCCCTCTTTGAGACGAGGACCGCTTCCTGCTTTACCATCATTTGGAATCGTTGGATCTTCATGTAGAGATCTTCCGATACCATGTCCAGTATATTCAAGTGGGATTCCATACCCATGAGCTTTAATGGTTGTCCCGATAGCACTGGAAATATCCCCGACAGTTGCGCCTGGCTTAACCTGGGCAATCCCTTGCTTCAGTGCAAACTGTGTCACATTTAGTAGGTCTCTTGCTTCTTGAGCAATCTCTCCTACCGCATAGGTCACTGCGCCATCACCATGATAGCCTTTGTACTTGGCTCCAACATCAATTGTGATGATATCGCCTTCTTTAAGAATCGCAAGCTTGCTAGGAATACCGTGGACCACTACTTCATTGATTGAAGCACAGATCGAGCCCTTGAAGCCACCATAGCCCTTAAAGCTAGGCGTTGCCCCATGACTGAGAATCATCTGCTCACAAAGAGCATCTAGTTCATAGGTCGATATTCCAGGCTGGATGTAGGGCTCAATGTCCTCTAGGACTCGAGCCACAATCCAACTTGCTTGAGTAATGAGCAGGATTTCACTCTTGCGCATTAAGTCTCTCCATTAATTCTTTGATTTGTTTCCATACAGGTTCTACGCCACCCGAACCATCGATGTCCTTAACTATGCCTCTTTCGCGATAGTATTCAAGCATCGGTTGTGTGTGGGTGTCATATTGTTCCAAGCGGACCGATAAGGCTTCAAGCGTATCATCTGGTCTTTGGAGTAGTGTTCGTCCGTCCTTATCACAGACCCCTTTCACCTTAGGAGGTGAGAGGAAGATGTTATAAATAGATGAACAGACTGGGCACATTCTTCTTCCTGTAATTCTTTTAACTAGCAATTCACGATCGACGACCAAATTGATTACGAGATCAATTGGACGATTGATTTGCTTCTCAATACGTTCAAAGGCATGTGCCTGGAAAGAAGTTCTTGGGAAACCATCGAGCAGGAATCCTTGTTCACAATCGAACTCTAGAATCCGCTCTTTTACAATTTCGATGGTAATGTCATCGGGTACCAGCAACCCTTGTTCAATGAATTCACGGGCTTGATTCCCTATTGGTGTATCGTCCTTGATATTCTGTCTGAACAAGTCGCCGCTACTCACATGAGTAATACCGAAGTTCTCGCTTATGAGGCGAGACATGGTTCCTTTGCCGCTTCCTGGTGCTCCCATTATCAAGATATTCATGCTTAGTTATCCTTCTTGAATCCTTGATACTTACGTTGACTGACTTGAGACTCTAGAGTCTTCATCGTTTCAAGAGCAACACCAACAACGATAATGAGACCTGTACCACCTACTGAAATCGAGGATGGCAAGTCGGTTACTAAAGGTATGATATGAGGTAGAAGGGCTACCAATAATAGGAAGGCCGCTCCTAGAACAGTGATACGATTGAGTACAGTTGAGATGTATTTCTTGGTAGCATCGCCTGGGCGAATACTGGTGACGTACGTTCCATTCTTGGAAAGGTTGTCAGCAATCTTGCCAGGGTCTACGGTCAAGTGTGTATAGAAGAAAGTGAAGAAGATGATTAAGACTGAGTAAATTAGCAAGCCGCTCCAGCTTTGAAGGCTTAAGATGCTGCTTAATGTCTTGAAGAATTCACCTTGGTTGAAGAATGACAAGACAGTTACCGGTGCTGTCATGATTGAACTAGCAAAGATGACAGGGATTACGGATGCTGAGTTGATCTTCAATGGCAAGTAGTTCTTTTCGGATTTACGTTGTACCAAAGAGCTTGAGGTGTATTGAATTGGAATCCTTCTTTCTGCTTGGCTCATGTAGATAACAAGCAGAATGATGATGATGTATACCAGTATAAAACCGATGAACTCAATAATACCTACTAGGTCTGGTGCGCTGCCAATCAAAGTTGAATAGGCTGACACGAAGGTGTTTGGTAATCCTGAGACAATCCCTGCAAAGATAATCATTGACGTACCATTGCCGATACCATTTTTAGAAATGCGATCGCCCATCCATAACAGGAACATGGTTCCTGCGGTCATGACAATCGAAGTATAGAAATAGTTGGCTGTGGAGTCGTTCAACAATACGTTGTATTGATTGTCAAAGACGTAAATCATGGATAGTGCTTGAACGAAAGCTAATACAACTGCTAGATACCGTGTGATACGGTCTAGTTTCATTTTACCTTGCTGACCTTCTTTTTGAAGATCAGAGAGGTAGGGAATAACATCCATCGCTAGCAACTGAATAACAATTGAAGCTGTGATGTAAGGCCCTACTCCTAATGCAAAGATTGAAAATTGTTGTAGCTGTCCACCGCCTAACAAGTTCAGCATATCTAGGAAACCTAGATTGACTGATGTTAGTGCACCTTGGTTAACATTAGGTGCGGGTAAAGCAGCACCAAAGCGATACACTAAGAGCATCGCTAAGGTATAGAAAACTTTGTTACGAGTTTCTTTATTTGTAAATATTTTTTTCCAAGTTGCGATCATGTTAGATCACCTCGACGCTTCCACCTGCTTGTTCAATTGCTTCTTTAGCAGTTTTGGAGAATTTATGTGCCTTGACTACTAACTTTTTCTCTAACTTGCCTTCACCTAAAATCTTGATGCCATTTAGTTGTTGCTTCGCAATACCTACTGCAGCAAGGATTTCTGGTGTTACTTCTGTTCCGTCTTCGAAACGGTTAAGAAGTTCTACGTTCACTGGAACGTATTCTTTGCGTGTGAAGTTAGTGAAGCCGCGTTTAGGTAGACGACGATAGATTGGTGTTTGACCACCTTCGAAGCCTGGTGCTGAGCTGCCACCACTTCTTGCTAATTGTCCCTTGTGACCCTTACCAGCAGTCTTACCGTTGCCGGAACCATGTCCGCGTCCGATACGTTTCCTGTTAGTACGAGCCCCTGGGTTTGGTTTTAATTCATGTAATTTCATTTAGTGTTCCCCCTATCGAACTTCGCTGACTTTCAAACCGCGAGCTTTCGCGACTTCGTTGACAGTCTTCAATTCTTCAAGAGCGGCAAAAGTAGCGCGAACCATATTGATTGGTGTTCTTGAGCCGATGCACTTAGATAGAATATCAGTGTATCCAGCAAGTTCCAGGACAACACGGATTGATCCACCGGCAATAACTCCAGTACCTTCACTGGCTGGGCGAAGTAAGACTTCACCTGCACCATAGGTGCCTACAACTGAATGAGGAATTGTTGAATTGTTAATTAAACTAACGTCAATTAGATTGCCTTTTGCTGCTTCTACGCCTTTTCTGATAGCATCAGGTACTTCGTTAGCCTTGCCAGTTCCGAAACCGACACGGCCTTTCTTGTCTCCGATAATTACGAGGGCTGAGAAGCGGAAGCGACGGCCACCTTTAACGACTTTTGTAACACGATTAATAGTTACAACGCGTTCTTCAAATTCTTTCGGTTCGCGTTTTCTTCTTGGTCTACGATCTTGTGACATACTCATTCCTCCTAAAACTCTAGGCCGGCTTCGCGAGCGGCTTCTGCTAATGCTTTGACTCTTCCGTGATAGATATATCCACCACGATCGAAGACAACGGTAGAGATTTTCTTGTCCTGAGCACGTTTAGCGATTTCAGCACCGACTTTCTTAGCAGCTTCAACATTGCCGCCTTGTTCAAGTTTAAGGTCTAAACTGCTTACGGAAGCAATTGTTTCACCTTTCACATCGTCGATGATTTGAGCGTAAATCTGGGAATTCGAACGGAATACGTTAAGACGAGGACGATCGAAAGTTCCAGATATCTTTTTACGAACACGTGCATGTCTACGAACGCGTTCCAGTTTTCTATTGGTCTTTTTAAGCATAGATTCTTTCTATCTCCCTTCTTATTTAGCCGTCTTTCCTTCTTTACGACGGACTTGTTCATCTTTGTAACGGACACCTTTACCACCATAAGGTTCAGGTTTACGTGACGCACGAACAATTGCTGCGAATTCACCGACGCGTTGCTTATCGATGCCTTCGATGGAAAGTTTGGTATTCTTTTCAACAGTCACGCTCAATCCTTCTTCGATTTCGAAGAGAACTGGGTGTGAGTAACCAACATTAAGTTGTAATGTGTTGTCTGTCAGACTTGCACGGTAACCAATACCTACAATTTCAAGATCCTTCTTGAAACCAGTAGTGACTCCTTCAATCATGTTATTGATGAGTGAGCGGGTTGTTCCGTGTAGTTGACGATTGATTTTGGAATCGTCTGCGCGTACTACGCGAAGAATTCCATCTTCAATTTCAATTGACATTGTTGGTTTAAATTGACGAGATAAAGTTCCTTTAGGTCCTTTAACTGTCACTTCGTTACTGTCGGAAATGTTGATTTCAACTCCGGCAGGAACGGTAATCAGTTTATTACCGATACGTGACATACATTAATCCTCTCTTACCACACATAAGCGACAACTTCGCCGCCTACATGTTGTTTACGTGCTTCGCGATCGCTCATCATGCCACTTGAAGTGGAGATAATGGCGACACCTAGACCGTTTAGGACTCGTGGCAACTGATCAACAGATGCATAGACACGTAGGCCTGGTTTTGAAATTCTCTTAAGTCCTGAACAGATGCGTTCATTGTTAGGACCATAACGAAGTTCAACGGTCAGAGTTCTCTTGACATCTCCAGCAACGCTGTAGTTGTTGATGAACCCTTCTTTTTTCAAGATTTTTGCGATGGCTTCTTTTTCTTTACTTGCAGGAATATCTACAGTTTCGTGACGAGCTTGAAGGCCGTTACGAATTCTTGTCAGCATATCTGCAATTGGATCGGTCATGTTCATTGATTGATATCCTCCTTTAGATATTACCAGCTGGCCTTCTTGACACCTGGAATTTGGCCTTGATAAGCCAATTCACGGAAACAAATTCTGCATAATCCGTATTTTCTGATAACTGAGTGAGGACGTCCACAACGCTGACAACGTGAATACTCACGAACTTTGAATTTTTGAGGTCTTTGTTGTTTATTGACCATTGCTTTCTTTGCCATGAATGTACCTCCTTACTTCTTTTCGAAAGGCATGCCTAACTCTTTAAGGAGAGCGTAGCCTTCTTCGTCTGTTTTTGCTGATGTGACAATGACAATATCCATACCACGAAGGCGGTTGACTTTGTCATAGTTAATTTCCGGGAAAATCAGTTGTTCCTTAACCCCTAGTGTGAAGTTTCCGCGTCCATCAAATGATTTGCTGGATACGCCACGGAAGTCTCTGACTCGTGGTAAGGCTAGGTTGACTAGTTTGCTATAGAAATCATACATCTTAGTGCCGTGAAGTGTTACCTTACAGCCAATGGACATACCTTCACGAAGTTTAAAGTTCGCGATTGATTTCTTTGCTTTGGTAATAACTGGTTTTTGACCAGTAATTTGTGCGAGTTCTGCGACTGCATCTTCGAGAGCCTTAGGAGTTTGAATGGCATCGCCAACTCCCATGTTGACTACGATTTTTTCCAACTTAGGTACTTGCATCACTGATGTGTAGCTAAATTGTTTAGTCAGTGCAGGAACGACGTCGTTTACATAAGTTTCTTTTAGTTGACTCATTTTTGCACCTTCCTACTTAATTAGTTGGCCGCTCTTTTTATAAAAGCGCGCCTTCTTGCCATCAATGATCTTGTAACCAACACGAGTTGCCTCTTTGGCCTTTGGATCATAGACTTGTACGTTTGATACGTGGATCCATGCTTCTGTTTCGATGATTCCACCATCTGGGTTGACATCACTTGGCTTAATATGTTTCTTGACCAAGTTTACTCCTTCAATCATTATTTTCTCTTTCTTAGGAGAAACTTTAATGACGTCACCTACTGTTCCTTTGAATGAACCAGTAATAACTTTTACTTTATCACCTTTTTGAATTCTCATTAAGTTCTCCCTTCTATAAGACTTCTGGAGCAAGTGAGACAATCTTCATGAAGTTTTTTTCACGAAGTTCACGAGCAACTGGACCGAAGATACGAGTTCCCTTAGGAGTCATATCATCTTTGAGTATAACAACGGCATTGTCATCAAATTTGATGTATGAACCATTGTCACGACGGATGCCGTACTTAGTACGGACGATGACCGCTTTCACAACATCGCCTTTTTTAACGGCAGCGTTTGGTGCGGATTCTTTAACTGTGCAGACAACAATATCACCAATGTTAGATGTACGTCGGCGTGAGCCTCCGAGTCCACGAATAACGAGGACCTCTCTGGCACCAGTGTTATCAGCTACACGCAGTCTTGTTTCAGTATGTATCATAATAACACCTCCTTATATTTGAATTGCTTTTTCAATAACACGAGTTAAGCGGAATTTCTTGCTGGCGGATAGAGGACGAGTTTCCATGATTTCAACAACATCGTTGATCTTGGCTTCGTTTTGCTCATCATGCGCAGCGAATTTCTTAGTGATTTTTACACGTTTTTTGTACAGTGGGTGTTGCTTAGAAGTTGTGACTTCGACAGTAATTGTCTTGTCATTTACATCAGAGACAACGACTCCACGGTATGTACGGCGCGGTGTTCTTGTTTCCATTCCTTAGTGACCTCCTATTGTTGATCACTAAGCTCGCGCTCAGTGATGACCGTTTTGATGCGCGCAATATTCTTGCGCACGGTGCGGATTGCTTGTGGATTTTCTAATTGACCTGTTGCTTTTTGCATTCTTAGGTCGAAGAGTTCAGCTTTAAGAGCATCAATCTCTTTTTCAAGATCCGTATTAGTCTTCTCGCGAATTTCTTTGATCGACATTCTTATACCTCCTCACCCTTTTTAACAAAGCGGGTCTTAACAGGTAGTTTGTGAGCAGCTAGTCTAAATGCTTCCTTAGCTACATCTTCAGGTACTCCTGCAATTTCGAACATAATTCTACCAGGCTTAACAACAGCTACCCATCCTTCTGGAGCTCCTTTACCGGATCCCATACGAACTTCGAGTGGCTTTTTAGTAATTGCCAAGTGAGGGAAAATCTTAATCCATACTTTCCCGCCACGTTTCATATAACGAGTCATCGCGATACGAGCAGCTTCAATTTGACGATTACTTACATAGGCACCAGATACTGCTTCTAAACCATATTCCCCAAAGGCAACGGTACGTCCACCTTTTGAGCGTCCTTCGTAAGAAAGACGGTGTGGTCTTCTGTATTTAGTGCGTTTTGGCATCAACATAATTAATTACCTCCTTGTGCTGAGGTATCATTTCCTTCAGTCGTTTTAGGAGCTTCAGGAGCGCTTTCTTGTCTAGGAGCAGTTTGTTGTCCTTGACGTTCTCTTGGATTTTGATTAGGGCGACGACGACGGCGAGTAGCTTGGCCTTTGAAATTACTCTTAGGAGCTTCTGGCTCTTGAACCATTTGTCCTGGTAATACTTCCCCACGACAGATCCAAACCTTAACACCTAATTGACCATAAGTTGTGACCGCTTCATAGCTTGCGTAATCAATATCCGAACGAAGTGTATGCAATGGTACGATACCTTCTGCATAACCTTCTGAACGAGCGATTTCAGCACCGCCAAGGCGTCCTGATACTAGTGTTTTAATACCTTTAGCACCCGAGCGCATTGTTTTTTGAATAGTTTTCTTTTGTGTACTTCTGAATGATGCACGATTTTCTAGTTGTTCAGCAATTGAACGAGCGACTAGATGAGCATCTAAATCAGGGTTAGCAATTTCTAATACCTTGATGTGTATTTGATTGCCTTCTGAGATTTTCTCGATACCTGCTTTGATCTTATTAATGTTATCGCCATTAGTTCCAATAACGACTCCTGGTCGTGCAGAACGAATGATGATTTCAACACGGTTCTTAGAGCGTTCAATCTCTACGCGTGAAATGTAAGCAGCTTTTAGTTCCTTGAATAAGTATTCACGAATCTTGATATCTTCGTTTAAGAATTTTGAGAAATCTTTTTCAGCATACCAACGTGATTCCCAATCGCGAATCACACCAACACGCATTCCTATTGGATGTACTTTTTGTCCCATACTTACCCCCTTTACTCTTTTTCAGCCACGATGACTGTGATATGACTGGTTCTCTTTAGAATTTGAGATGCTGATCCTTTTGCGCGAGGACGGAATCTCTTAAGAGTAACCCCTTCGTCAGCGTAACATTCTTTAATAAAGAGAGTGTCTTCATTTAGATCGTGGTTATTAACGGCATTGGAAGCAGCTGATTTCAAAACTTTACCAATGACTAATGCGGCTTTATTTGGCGTATGACGTAAGAAGGAACGTGCTTCTTCAACATCTTTGCCACGAATTTCGTCTAAGACTAAACGTGCTTTAGTTGCTGAGACTCTGACCGTTTTCGCAACGGCTTTTGCGCTTTGAGTTTCCATTACTTACGACCTGCCTTCTTGTCTTCAACGGTGTGACCTGTGTAACGGCGTGTTGGAACAAACTCACCAAGTTTGTGTCCTACCATATCTTCAGTCACATACACTGGTACGTGTTCTTTTCCATTGTATACAGCGAACGTATGTTCAATAAACTGAGGGAAAATAGTAGAACGACGTGACCATGTTTTGATTACTTCTTTTTTATTCTTTTCATTTAATGCTTCAACCTTTTTCATCAAATGTTCATCGACGAAAGGTCCTTTTTTCAAACTTCTACTCATAATCTAATCTCCTTTCGCTTATTTCGCATTACGACGGCGTACAATGTACTGAGTCGATTGCTTCTTAGATTTGCGGGTCTTAACACCAAGTGTTTTCTTACCCCAAGGTGTAACTGGAGCCACACGACCAATTGGCGTACGGCCTTCACCACCACCATGAGGGTGGTCAACTGGGTTCATTGCTGAACCACGAACGGTTGGACGGATTCCCATCCAGCGTGAACGTCCGGCTTTACCAATATTGACGAGTGAGTGGTCTTCATTTCCGACTTCCCCGATAGTTGCACGGCAAGTTCCTAAGATCTTGCGCACTTCTCCGGAAGTGAGTCTGACTGTGACGTAACGATCTTCAATCCCTAGCA
>JAAZEC010000172.1 GCA_012512495.1 Erysipelothrix sp. | reverse complement strand
TTTCCAAGCAATTCTGCCCTTAAGAGGTAAGATTCTGAACGTTCAGAAAGCAAGACAGCACAGGATCTTCGATAATGAAGAAATCCGCTCCATGTTAACGGCCTTTGGCTGTGGCATCGGTGACGAACTCGATTTGAACAAGCTTCGCTACCACAAGATTGTCCTCATGACGGATGCTGACGTAGACGGTGCACACATCAGAACCTTGCTACTGACCTTCCTCTTCAGATTCCTACAGCCGGTCATTGCCGGTGGCTACATTTACATTGCTCAACCTCCCTTGTACCGGATTGTGCGCGGACGTTCCGTGCGCTATGCCTACAATGATGAGGAGTTAGAAGTCATCAAGCAAGAAGCGGGTGATGTGGCCCTGAAGATTAATCGATACAAAGGTCTTGGTGAAATGAACGCCGATCAATTATGGGAGACCACAATGGATCCTGAGGTCAGGAAAATGATTCGGGTCACGATCGATGATGCTATTGAAGCCGATGAAACATTCAAAATGTTAATGGGCGACGAGGTAGAACCACGTCGTGAGTTCATTGAAACAAACGCTAAATACGTAACTAATTTAGACATCTAGGAGGATCGTTATGACAGATAAAATTAATGATGATCAATTAAACGATAAGGAAGAACTGACGACTAACATCACTAAAGAGATGCGACAGTCTTTCCTCGATTACTCAATGTCAGTCATTGTCGCCAGAGCACTTCCAGATGTTCGTGATGGAATGAAACCAGTCCATCGCCGAATCATGTTCGCCATGGAAAATCTGAACATGCAAAGCGATAAACCCTACCGTAAATCAGCCATGCTCGTCGGTGAAGTTATGGGTAAATATCACCCACATGGTGACTCTGCTATCTATTCATCCATGGTCAGAATGGCCCAGGATTTCTCTTTTCGCTATCCATTAGTCCAAGGTCAAGGAAACTTCGGCTCCATCGATGGTGACGAGGCTGCCGCGATGCGTTATACGGAAGCCCGTATGTCCAAGATCGCTGGTGAAATGATGCGCGACATCAACAAGAACACCGTCGATTTCGTCGATAACTACGATGCGAGCCTGAAAGAACCAAGCGTTCTACCAGCCCGTTTCCCTCAACTACTAGTCAACGGTGGCATGGGGATTGCCGTTGGTATGGCCACGAACATTCCCCCGCATAACCTTGGAGAGACCATCGACGCCGCTATTGCCGTGATGGAGAATCCAGATATATCAACTTCCGAACTAATGACTAATTACATTTATGGACCCGACTTTCCGACAGGAGGCCTAATTTTAGGTCGCTCTGGCATTAAGAAAGCCTTCGAAACAGGCCGTGGCTCCATTGTTGTCCGCTCCAGATCACGTATTGAAGAGATGGGCAATGGCAAGAAACGGATTATCATCTATGAGATACCCTATGGGGTCAATAAGGCAAAGACGGTCGAGAAAATCGCTGAATTAGTCCGTGAAAAACAAATCGAAGGCATTACGGAGCTTCGCGATGAGTCCAACCGTGATGGAATTCGTGTCGTCATTGAACTCCGTAAAGACATTCAGGCGGACATTATCCTGAATCAATTGTTCAGACTAACACCGTTACAGAGCAACTTCGGCTGTAATATGTTAACGCTCGTCAATAACCAGCCTAAATTACTAGGTATCAAGGACCTCTTATCCTATTATATTGACCACCAGGTTGAGGTCGTCGTTCGTAAGACCCAGTATGAGTATGACAAAGCTATCGATCGTGCCCACCTGTTAGAGGGTTTCATCATTGCTCTAGATCATATCGATGAGGTCATCTCAATCATACGTGGCAGCCATGACGATAGTGAAGTTATTAAGAAGTTCGATGAGAAGTTTAATCTGAGTGAAGTCCAAGCGAGAGCCATCCTGGATATGCGTCTACGACGCTTAACAGGACTTGAGCGTGAAAAGATCGAAGCCGAATACAAAGAAATCCTTGAACTCATCGAGGATTACAAGGATATCCTGGCCAATCATAGCCGTGTCCTAGCGATCATTAAAGAGGATTTACTCGATATCAAAGCTAAACGAGGCGATGCTAGACGGAGTGAAATCATTGAAGGCGTCTTCGACATGGAAGACGAGGATCTGATTCCTAATGAAGAAATTATCATTGCGATGACGGTTAATGGCTACATCAAACGTAACACCATCGACACCTTCCATACACAAAACCGTGGTGGTCGTGGCATCAAAGGAATGGGCATCAATGACGATGATACGATTGAGAAACTCATCACCATGAAATCCCATGATTAC
>JAAZEC010000171.1 GCA_012512495.1 Erysipelothrix sp. | reverse complement strand
CCATGTTTAAAAGGCTAAGAGCCAGGTCTGATGGGCTTTATTCTCGATGAGTGCCGCTTCAATCTGACGGGCGCTTTCTAAATCATTGCTGAGGGCGAACATACAACCGCCCCAGCCTCCTCCGGTGAGTTTGGATCCTAGGGAGCCGGACTCATTGGAGATGGAGATTAGATTGTTGAGTGATGGGTTTGAGATTCCCATTTGTGAAAGGTATTGTTGGGACTTATTGATGATGGAACCGATGGTATAGAGATCGTTTCCTTTGAGCAGTTCTTTGACACTGTAGGTGAGCCTGCCTAGGCCGTAAATGAGTTCATTGATCAGCTGTGGGTTGGCTTGTTTTCTTTCACCAAGTGCTTGGACGGCTAGTTTAGTTTGTCCCTTTTCACCGGTATCTCCGACGATGAGGTAACCTTTCGTGGCAATGTTTAGTTCCACGACGGCTTCTCCTTTGACGAAGTACACGGGTTTGTCGGATACTGTGATGTAGGCGTCTAGACCGCTTGGGTCTCCGTGTGAGACGGCTTCGGCGACTTGGGCTAATTCGAATTGTAGCTTAGAATCCAGTGGCTCATCGAAGTAATCGAAGATGGCTGCGATGGTTGCGTTAGCGACGGCAGCACTTGAGCCCATTCCTCTTTCTTGGGGGATGGTAGATTCAATTTCTATATGGAAGCGTGCGTTTTTTTTATCGAGTCTTGTGAGGGTTTCTTTGAGGACTATCTTAATGTTGTCCAACTGCTTAGGTGCAGTGTCTAGTGAGCCTTTGTGGTAAACACAATCAATCGTGAGCTTGTCGCTCTCTGTAATGGTTGTGGTTACTTGGACGCCTTTAAAAGGCAGTGCGATCGCTGGTTGTGAATAGACAACTGAGTGTTCACCTATCAGAATAATTTTGCCATGGGCATGTCCAGTTCCTGTTTTCATTCAACAATCTCCTTTAGAGTAGTACAGCTCAATTTTAGGGGTAACTCGCCAGATTGTCAAATCGAATACATACTAGAAGTACTTATTTGCGAGACTATCTAGTGTGCCATCTTTTGTCAATTTTTCAATTACGGAATTGACTTTTTCTAAGAGGTCGGAGTCGAGTGGCATGGCAACTGAGACACCATTGAGGGGTGCGATTGATTCACTGACGAATTCGAAGCTGATCAATTCATCGTAGTTTGCTTTGAATTCTTGTGCGACGGCTGGTTCGACCATGAGGAAGTTGATACGTCCTAAGAGGACTTCTTGAACGATAGTTCCATAGTCGCTTCTAGCGTCAATGGTGAGATTATAGGCATCTTTGATAGTTTTTAGTGCGGATTCTTGAATCGTTCCTAGTTGTGCTCCTGCTACTTTTCCTTCAATATCTTCTGAGACTTTAATGCCGGAGTCAGCGGTTGTAAGAATATGGAGTGGGTTGTCACCATCCATATAATAAGGATCGGAGAAGATGGCTTCTCTTTCTGGATCGGGGCTGAGGCCTGCGATGGCTAAATCAATACTGCCTGCTTGTAGCTTGCCGATGAGTCCATCGAAGCTGCCGTCTTCCCAGGTGACATTTTCGTAACCTAGCTCTTTGGCAAGGAGATTTCCGAATTCGATGTCGAATCCAGAGAGTGTTCCGTCTGGTTCAATGATTTCGTAGGGAGGGTAACCTGATGAGGTACCGATGACGAGAGTGTCGCTGCTTGTTTCGGCGACACAGCCGCTTAATAGAATAAGTGATAATAGAATAGTGATTAGTATTTTTTTCATGCGTTTGCTCCTTTGGCGAAAAAGTCACCTGTGTTCATGAATGTTTCGACGAGTCCGTCTTTAAGTTCGTAGATCTTCGTGCTTACGGATTTAGCGAAGCCTAGATCGTGGGTAATGATGACGATTCCTAGATCGAGTTTGATGAGGTCCTTACAGATAGTTATGAACTCCTGGATGGTTTCTTGGTCCAGGGCTGAGGTTGGTTCGTCAAACAGGACATAGCGTGGTTCTAATGCGATGGTTCTGGCGATGGCGATTCTCTGTTTTTGACCACCGGATAGCTGATGGGTATAGGCATCTTTCTTGGATAACAGATTGAACTTTTCTAAGAGATTGAGTCCGATTTGATCGGCTTCACTCTTGGAGAGCTTTTTGACTTTGCGTAGAGCGAAGGTAATGTTATCTAACACGTTTAAGTGATCGAAGAGGTGCCATTCCTGGAAGACCATGCCTACCTTTTGGCGGTGGGCTAAGAGTCCAGTATCGGTGTAGCTGAGGATTGCTCCGTCGACGCTGACTTCGCCTTCGTCGACCTTTTCGAGTCCGATGAGGCATCTGAGTAGTGTGGACTTACCGGTTCCGCTGGGTCCGATAATTGAGCTAATTTCGTTGGGTTGAAAGCTCATGCTGACGTCTTTGAGTACGACTAGATCGTCAAATTGCTTCCGGATATGTTTAACTTCTAGCATGGTTCAGCTTCCTTTCTAGGTGTTTGCCTACGCGTGATAAGACTTTGTTAATGACATAGTAGATAATTCCTACAATGAGGAGTGGTTCGAAATAACGGTAGGTACTGGTGTAGATCAACTGTTGTCTTCTCATGAGATCGGTGAGCCCTATCGTTGAGACGACGGAGGTTTCTTTAATCAGAGTAATGAACTCGTTCATGATGGCGGGTAGGATATTTCGTGTGGCTTGTGGGACAATGATGTGTAGGACAATGTCCCTCTTGTTTACGCCTAATGAGTAGGCGGCTTCAATTTGACCCACGGAGATGTTGTCGATTCCTGCTCTGATGATTTCTGCCATGTAGGACCCAGAATTGATCGTGAAGATCGTAATGGCTGCGAACCAAGAGGTTGGATTGAATGAGGTAAGAATTTGTGGGAGCGCGAGGTAGAAGAAGGCCAACTGGAAGATGACTGGTGTTCCACGGAAGAAATCGACTACTTCGGCGATGATTCTTGAGTACCATTTTTTTCGTCGTAGCAACAGTGCGAAAATGAATCCGAGGATGGATCCTAAGACTGAGGCACTGAGTGCCAATGTGAGTGTGACGCCTATTCCGCCTAGCAGATAAGGGATGTATTCTGATACTGCATCAAAATTGAACATAAGTAACTTCCTTTCGTAAAATAAAAAAACGCCCTGCAAAGGACGAATAATTAATCGTGGTACCACCTAAATTTGAAACAAAATGTTTCCTCGACTCCTTAACGCAGAGTGACGAATCTGTCTCAAAGTTTCGACAGACTAGCTCCTAAACACGTTCATAAGTTTTCCCTCTTGAATTTCCACCATCATCAAGTCTCTTTAAGGTTTCCGCTTACTACTACTTTTATTCTTAGCTAATGGACTTATTATACTCATTCAAAATCAAATTGCAAGAAATTTCATTCGAAAGTAAAAATTTTCAGAACAACAACCCCTGTTTCATCTCACTTAATAATTGCCTTTTCTTGTATATGTGTTATTATTTTATTAAGAAGTCAGTATGTATCAAGGAGGAAGTATTTATGAATAGTCTTGAGAGCTTCAACAATCTAGCCAACCTGAGTATATTTAATCTCTATCTGGATTCTCTTATCCGGGTTTTGTTGATTATTCTGATTGTGGTCGTTATCATTTATCTTGCTAAGCGTATCCCTAATAACAAAGCTTAGTTCCTAGAGAAACAGTTGCGAATCTTCACACGCAACTGTTTTTTAGTTTACTTGTTCTAACGGGTCACGACAAAATAGTAAGACACGGTGTAACCAACGAGAAGGAAATAAAAGAAACCTACGAACCCCGCAAGCTGCGTGTTGTACAGGTAAATAATAGCCATGATGGCCGTCAGTATACCAATGGCAACATAACAGGTCCTTTTTACCATCCACAAACTTTCTTGTGTTAAGTAAAAGGTTTTTCCTCCCAGTTTATACATAACAAATCCAATAATGATTAACCCTATGATATTCACAGGATGAAAGAAGGCCTCAGCGAGTGCGCTTAAGAGTTCCCATCCCACGATTGGAGTCCCTAGGTAACCGTTGGTGTAAATAAGCAAATAGATTAGTGCTGGTATGAATCCCAACAATAATGATGTCACATGTGTCTTGATATGATTGTG
>JAAZEC010000170.1 GCA_012512495.1 Erysipelothrix sp. | reverse complement strand
CACTCAAAATCCCATCCGAGATTGAACAAGCCTTAAAGGAACATAATGTCCTTGAGACCTTTTCACAACAACCCGATTACCTAAAGAGGGAACAGCTCAATAAGATTGAACTCGCAAAGAAAGAGGAAACAAGGTTGAATCGACTTCATAAATTGATTCATGAATTAGAGAATAAATGAGACAACCTCCAATCACATGATAAGGCTGTGTTTTCATTAAAGGTTGAGGATGTTATAATATAGATAGGTAAACTTTATTAATAGGGGAGATTGTATGGAGAAATGGTTGAATCGTTTTATGAATCAAGAGAAGGCGTACAAACAACTTTCGTCTGATAATAGCCAGGCTCTCCGTGAGTATAATCAACAGACGCTCTCGACTCTATTGAGGATTGGGTGTGTCTTATCGCTTTTACCGATTGTGGTGGCACCGTTCAGTAATACCAAAATGGGTGCTATTCCTGCTTACTCATTGTCATTTTTATCTTTCTTTATTATGTTCATGTTGTTTAGGATTCCGGCTATCAAGAAGTACACGCTAGTTGGTTTATACCTCAGCTTTACGGTATTGTTTCTACTAGGGCTCTATCTTAGTGTGGTCCACTCGCCTCATATGAGGGCAACAATTATCTTAGGTGCGTTTGCGATTATGCCGCTAAGCTTTATTGATCGTCCCTATCGGGTCTGGTCGCTGCTGGCTGTCTGGTTGATTATTCATACGACACTAGCCTTCCTGTACAAACCTGGTTTCGCACTGGATGATACGATCAATTGTCTATGTTCGGCGGTGTTAGGGGGCTATTTTGGCAATACACTCATCAAGGTGCGCCTAGAGAGTTTTGAAGCGAGACGCTTGTTGACGATTGAGAAGGAAACCGATGTGCTAACAGGTTTGTATAGTCGCCGTAAACTCTTTGAAACGCTAACCTACCTAGAGACGAAAGATTCAGAAAAGCCTTCTGGTGTCATGATGTTGGATATCGACTATTTCAAGGAGTACAACGATAGCTACGGTCACGCGGCGGGGGATGAATGCCTGAGTCTGATTGGTGAAGTATTGAGAAATTTCATGGAGGATTTCAGGTTAGATTTCTATCGCTATGGTGGTGAGGAATTTGTCGCGCTAGCCTATGACTATAATGAAGATGAGTTGGTGTCCATTGCGGAGAGACTCAGAACTGCAGTTAACAACATCGATCTCAATGGTCAGTCGATTACCATCAGTATTGGTGTCTCCTACTGTGGCAATGAACACGTTAACAATTATGAGAATATTATAGACCGTGCTGATAAAGCGACTTATGCTGCGAAGAGAGAAGGACGAAACAAGGTGTGTACTGAATGATGTTAGAGAAACTAAGAATAGAAGATTTCGATCAAGTCTATGACTTAATGAGACAGAGTTTCCCAGAGAATGAATACAGATCCTATGAAAAGCAGAGAGCTCTGCTTACTGAAAGGGCCTATTCGATATACATTTTATATAGTGAAAAAAGAGAAGTGTTAGCCTTTTTGTCTTCTTGGGATTTTGAGCATTTTACTTATATTGAACA
This sequence comes from Erysipelothrix sp., assembly GCA_012512495.1. Lineage (GTDB taxonomy): Bacteria > Bacillota_I > Bacilli_A > Erysipelotrichales > Erysipelotrichaceae > JAAZEC01. Next base: position 181 of record JAAZEC010000170.1, on the reverse strand, counting down.
TTTCGCGCTCAATCCTAGGTATCGAGGTGGTGGAATAGGAACGAGGCTTTTAGAAGAGTTTGTTAATAACGTAGAGAGTGTTGTCTGCCTGGAAGTCGAAATGCCTGAAAACGTAATGGCTCAACGACGGATACAGTTCTATGAGCGAAATGGTTTCTTTCTCAACGATTTCCCATACTAT
>JAAZEC010000169.1 GCA_012512495.1 Erysipelothrix sp. | reverse complement strand
TATTATTGAAAGAAATTATGAACAATCCTAGCTACCAGAATAATGTCATTGGTTTTCTAGATGATGCTACTGACAAGGTCAGCAAGCGGATTGGTGGTTTCCCTATCCTGGGTACCATCTCTCAAATGAAACACTATATTGAGTATTATCGTATCGAATCACTGTTCATTGCGATGCCTAGTGCTACCAGTGAAAGAGTCAGCCAAATTATTAAAGATTCCCACGAGTACAACATCGAAGTTAAGATACTAAATCAATCAGAAGATTTACTCAGCGAATACGATGTCAAGAAAAACATCCGTCCCATTACCATTGCGGATATTCTCGGTCGTACGGAAATCCATTTAGACAATGATGAAATCAAGCGACTGGTCCAAGGCGAGAGCGTCCTTGTTACCGGGGCAGCGGGTTCAATTGGTAGTGAATTATGCCGCCAGATCCTGAAGTACAATCCTAAACGCTTGGTCATGATTGATATCAATGAAAATGGTTTATATCAACTTCAAAACGAGCTAGGCTTCGATCAAAAGAGTGGCAAGATCGATTCGTCGATCGAACTGGTGTGCCTGATCCTGTCAATCTGTGATAAGCACGAAATCAATAAGGCCTTCAGGGAGTTCAAGCCTGTTATCATCTTCCACGCAGCGGCACACAAACATGTTCCCTTCATGGAAGACACTCCAGCGGAAGCCATTAAGAATAACATCTTTGGTACCAACAACCTGATCAAATCAGCGAAGGAATTCAAGGTTAAAACCTTTGTCTCCATTTCGACCGATAAAGCGGTCAATCCTACCAATGTCATGGGTGCTACGAAGCGCTTCATTGAGAAGATGATTCAAAGCATGACTGGCCATAGTGAAACGAAGTTTGTGGCGGTACGATTTGGTAACGTACTAGGTTCCAATGGCAGTGTCGTCCCGCTCTTTACCCGTCAGATTGAGAACGGGGGACCGGTCACGGTGACCCATCGTGACATGGTTCGCTACTTCATGACCATTCCAGAGGCTGTCTCGCTCGTGTTACAGGCAGCGACCTTTGGCCATGGCGGTGAACTGTTCGTCTTGGATATGGGTGAACCGGTCAAGATCTATGACTTGGCGACTAAAATGATTCGCTTGGCAGGCTTCGAGCCACAACGCGATATCAAGATTGAGATCACAGGTTTAAGGCCTGGGGAGAAACTCTTTGAGGAGTTACTGATGAGTGAAGAGGGGCTAAGGCCTACTGATAATGAACTCATTTTCGTTGCGAAACCCTTAGATGTCGATGAGGCTGAAGTCCAAAGCGATCTTGAGCTGTTGAAGAAGAGTCTTGATAAAGAAACGACTCGCTCTGAAGTGATTGAGCTCTTGAAACAAGTCGTGGATACCTATCAACCTGAAGAATAACTAAAAGAAACTATGAATAATCATTGTTTCTTTCTTTTTGTTTATTTCATTTTTTGTTTTTAGACAACACCCTGAGCCATCATGGCATCCGCGAGCCGTTTGAAGCCAGCCAGGTCAGCACCTAGTAGGTAATTGCCAGGTTGATCGTAGTCGCTAGCAAACTGTGAGACCTTCTCAAAGATGTCCTTCATGGCCTTCTTGAGCTTTTCATCCACGACTTCTTTACTCCACAAATCAAAGGAAGCGTTCTGTGACATCTCGAAGCTGGACACAATGACACCCCCCGCATTGGCAGCCTTGGCAGGCCCAAATAGGATCGAGCCATTCAATAGTTCAACCGCCTTTTGACTACAAGGCTTGTTGGCACCCTCGGCCACTAACAGGCAATTGTTATCAAGGAGTTTCTGAGCGTGTTCTTCATTCAATTCGTTCTGAGTGGCACAGGGAAGGGCAATATCGCACTCAAGATTCCAGATGGAACAAGCATTCTCAAGGTAGGTTGCTTCGGGTACGAGTTTGAGATAGTCTTTAATGTCACCTCTATCCTTGAGCTTGATTTGTTTGATAGCCTTGAGATTAATGCCGGCCTCATGGTGAATGACACCCTTGGAGTCACTCATCGCAATCACGGTAGCTCCTAGTTCAATGGCTTTCTCGGCCGCCCCGATGGCCACATTACCTGAGCCCGAAATGATAATCCTTTTATCACTTAAAGAAAGATTGTTCTTCTGTAACATGAGTTGGACAAAGTAAATCAGGCCAAAGCCGGTAGCTTCTGGTCTCAAGAGGCTACCACCATAATTGGCTGCCTTACCTGTCACGGTGCCGTTGAAGGTCGTCGTTAGGCGTTTGTATTGACCGAAGAGGTAGCCGATTTCTCGTTGTCCTACGCCAATATCACCGGCCGGTATGTCGGTATGTGGTCCGATATGCTTGTAGAGTTCAGTCATGAAGCTTTGACAGAACCTCATGATTTCCTGATCTGATTTATGG
>JAAZEC010000168.1 GCA_012512495.1 Erysipelothrix sp. | reverse complement strand
TCATCGTCGGTTCGGGAGCGATCGGTCTAGAGATGTTGGAGAACTTTAACAGGCTTGGGATTGAGACCAAGGTCGTCGAAATGAAGGAACTCATTAATCCTAACTTGGATATGGATATGTCCAAACTCCTTAGTAAGAAACTACGGGACAAAGGGGTCGATCTTAGGCTTTCTTCAGAAGTGACTGAAATAAGTAAAGATGGTGTCAAGCTGGCAGGTGGTGAAATCCTCGAAGCACAGTTGGTACTGATGGCTACTGGGGTTAAACCAAATATCAATTTAGCCAAGGAAGCTGGCATTACGATCGGTGTAAGTGGGGCGATTGAAGTAGACGAATTCATGAGAACCAGCGATGAGAACATCTACGCGGTTGGGGATTGCGCTGAGACTTACGATAGTATTACCGGCAAGAAGGTCTATCGTCCCTTGGGTTCTACGGCCAACAAGATGGGACGGATCTGTGGGGATGTCATTACTGGTGGAACCATGAGCTACCGTGGCAATATTGGGACTGGTATCTTTAGGGTGTTCGACTTGAGTGCGGGGACGACTGGTCTGAGTGAGCGAGAAGCTAGAGAAGCTGGTTACAATATTGAGATCGTGCATATGACCAAGCCCGATAGGCCACCTTACCAAGGGGGTCGGGACATGGTGATAAAGGCGATTGCTGATGTGGAGAGCCGTCAGTTGTTGGGGGTTCAGATTGTTGGCTACGAGGGTGTGGACAAGCGCTTGGATGTCTTCGTGACGCTCATTAGTCTAAAGGGTAGTGCGGATGACTTGTTCCATCTGGACTTGGCGTACTCACCACCGTTTTCAACGACCAAGGATCCTGTTCATTACGTGGGTATGGTGCTGAGTGGCTCTAGTTCTATGATAAGCAGTGAAGAACTGTTACAACAAGAAAATGTCCAACTGGTGGATGCGCGCTCGTTGAGTGACTACGAAAACCGGGGACATTTGCCTGGTGCACTTCATATCCCACATCAGAAGCTTCGGGAACAACTGGAGAGTTTGAATAAGGATGAGACGGTGGTCGTCTATTGTAACTCGGGTACCACGGGTAATGCGGTTTTGAACCTGTTGAAGAACAGGGGTTTCAAGCGGGTGTTTAACTTATCGGGTGGGAATGAACTCTATCAGAACACCAAAAAATAATAATATGTGAAACAAACTCCGAATGTTATTGCAATAGTTGAGTAAATAACTTAAAGTTAAACAAAGGAGCGATCTATGGAGAATATTATATTTATATTTGTTTTACAGTTAATCTATGTACCACTGCTTGCCTTACGGACCATCAGCATGGTGAAGAAGCTTCGCGTTTTGACGGCTGTCTTTGGCATGATTGAGACCTTGATTTATATTTTTGGGCTCTCAATTGTACTGAGTGGCGACCTGAATGTGCTTGAAATGATTGTTTATGCCGTGGGATTTGGTTTGGGTCTAGTGGTTGGTATTGAGGTTGAAAACAGAATTGCTATTGGGTATACTTCATTTATCGTGAATATTAGAAATCGTAACAATGATTTAATTAATGAGCTGCGTGAAAAGGGTTATGGTGTCACCCTCTATGAGGGTGAGGGCCGTGAATCGACGCGCTATCAGTTAGATATTTTGACGAAGCGCTCGAAGGAGCTTGCGCTTATCAATTTGGTGACCAGTTACGAACCAACTGCCTTCATTATGGCCTTTGAACCGACTCGTTTTCAGGGCGGTTACCTTGAAGACCTGATGAGGAAACGACAAAGAAAACACTAAGTATCAGGAGAAAACTTAAGCGTATGATTGAACAAGTAGAAAGATTCAATGAGTTAGCCACGGCCATTAATGACAATATCTCTCAGGTCATTATCGGTAAGGAAGAAGTGGTGGAGAAACTCCTCATTTGTCTATGTGCTCAGGGACATGTCTTAATTGAGGACGTGCCAGGGATCGGTAAGACGACCCTGGTGTCGGCCCTTGCGAAGAGCTTGGATCTGGATTTCAAACGGATTCAGTTCACTGTGGATCTAATGCCTTCGGACATTACTGGTTTTAATATGTATCATCCCAAAAGGGGTGAGTTCATCTTTCAGAAGGGTGCCATCATGACACATATGGTCCTGGCCGATGAGATTAACCGTTCCTCACCTAAGACACAATCTGCTTTGCTGGAGGTTATGTCAGAGTATCAGGTGAGTGTCGATGGTCAGACGTATCACCTTCCGAAGCCGTTCATGGTACTAGCGACTCAGAATGCAATTGAATACCTGGGAACTTTTCCGTTGCCTGAAGCGCAGCTGGATCGCTTCCTTATGAAGATCAAGCTGGGTTACCCCTTGGCTCAGGAAGAAATGGAGATCCTTGAGCTAGATAGCTTGGATCGGATTGAACATAACTTGAAGACACTTTTATCGATCGACGAGGTCCTCTGGATGCAACAACAGGTGCCTAAGGTGGAGTGTGCCGATTCGATCAAGAAATACATCGTGAATCTCTTGAATGCGACTAGAAACCACCCAGACCTTACCGTGGGTGCGAGTCCTCGGGCAGGTCAGATGCTACTGAAGGCCAGTAAGGCCAAGGCCCTGTTGAAAGGGCGTAGCTATGTCGTGGTTGATGATGTGAAATCATTGGTCCTCGATGTGCTGGCTCACCGTATGTCTGCCAATCAGGAAGTGAATATTCGGGATATCTTAAGTGATATCATGAGTAAAGTAGAAGCTCCGAAATGATTAAGGTAACAGGACACTTTATTAAGTGGTGTATCGGTCTGGTGGTTCTTTTCGTGTTGACCAATATAATTCTTCGCCACTACCATAATGTCTTGTTGTTATTTTGGCTGAGCTTAGCGCTGGTCGCCTTGTTGTCGCTCTTCTGGATCAAGGCTTACCTTTCGATCTCGGTTGCGCGTAGTTCTGATTGGGTCGAGAGGACCCAGTTTGCTTACTGGTTTCTTGAGTTGTCCTACCAGCATCGCTGGCTGATCCCAAAAGTATTGATAGAGGATGAGTTGGTTGAAGCGGACAGTTATCAGAATACTATTCAGAGAAAGACCAAACATGCTGGGTGGATTCAAAGACCAGAAATAAAGATGGATATTCAGAGTGAGTTTAATTTCTTTAAACTGCCGCTGAATATTAAAAGCGACCATGACGATGTGCTGGTTATTCCTTTGGTTAGTTTGGATAAGAAGCTTGAGTCGTCGTTGTCGAAACTATTGGATAACCATGCTCGTAATCTTCAGAAATTATTTCTACTTGAGGAAGAGTTTGACTATCTGGACACCTTGAGACCTGGCGAGCCCTTGCGCCGGATTCATTGGAAACTGAGTTCGCGCCAACAACAGTTTATTGTGAGTCGAGAGAAGCCACCCGTTCGCCCGAGTGTGCAGCTTCAGGTTGTGCTCCATGGTGAGGATTTGGATGAAAGGGATCGCGTGCTCGATATTGCGAGCTTTTTAGTGACCCGTTGGCAACAATTGGGTTACCTACTATCAATTAATGAGGTTAGTGTCATTTCGGCTTTGGAGGGTAGGAAACGACTCGCTACACTAACAAAAGAGAACACGACCGTTGATTTCACCCAGCTATCTTCAAAGAATGGACTGATGTTCATTACCGATGAAGTGAGTGATGGTTTGATCAAGTATCTGGAGTCACTGAGGAACCACAAAGGTGTCCTGTCGTTGATTGTCATTAATGACAGGAGTGCCAGGGCGGTGGAGAGCCTGCCTAATATCCAAGTTCTGAGGGTGAGTGATTATGTTTAAAAGAGAATCATTAATCCTACTGGGATTGACCCTATTATATTCAATTGTATTGAGTGTTCATGTACAGATGTTGATTGGCATAACGGATGTTCAAGTGTGGAGTCCGCTCCTGTTTTTGGCTGGATTCATAGTGTTGTTCTATTTATTGTCGAGATTCCCTAAGACGCTTGCTGTCATAGTGGCGATAGTAGTGCTCTTTGGTTTGTTGAATTGGTATTACAACTGGTTGGTGATTGATATCAATGACTTTGGTTTTATCTATCAACCGATTCGTTGGATGGTAACCATCAATGATTTAAAGGGTGTCAGGCCGGAACCTTTCTATCCTGCTTTTGCTTTAGTGATTAGCTTGGTGTCCTTTATTGTCTTCTATTGGCTAAGGGATGCTTTAATAGCTTTGTTAATACTGATCTTTCCGCTGTTCTTCATTAGTGCTGAGCAGCTTAATAACCAGTGGTTGTTTTTGTTTGTCTTTGGTCTCTTTAGTGTGGCGGGTATTGTCGGTTACCACAAGGTTAGTCAGAGG
>JAAZEC010000167.1 GCA_012512495.1 Erysipelothrix sp. | reverse complement strand
CGTTTAAAGTTGATGTCGACGACGGTATTTTCATCACCACGTACCATGTCCGATAGAGCATCCTGATCCGTTCCGATGACGCTTTGACCATCGACGGAGTAGAAGATGTCACCGGCCATGACGCCTGCGCGTTGAGCCGGGGAGTTGGGAAGTACACGTTCGACGATGTTATAACCGTCGATATTATAATATTGGACACCGATGCCGACGAAGTTGGAATTGAGGCCTTGTTCGAAGGCTGCTAATTCTTCGGCAGATAAGTACTCGGTATGGATATCCCCGTTGATATCGATCATGCCGTTGATGGCGTTTTCTACGAGTTCTTTCGAAGTGTTTTCGAGGTCTTTTCCGAAGTACCACTTGGTTGAGAGTATATCGTAAATGGATTGAAATTTCTTTAGTTCTTGGCCGGTTTGTACATCACCAGTAGTAGGGGGCGTTAAGATCGATTGATTGCTGAGATAAGCCTGATTGAAAAAGATGCCCATGGTAAAACTGATAAGGATTCCAATGACGAATAGAATGATGACGCGATTCTTCTTTTGTTTCTGGATTCTCTCGTCTGGCCATAGGTGTCGTTCTAGTTTGATTTTAACTTTTGTGTCTTTTTCTTCCATTACGTGACCGCCTTTTCATAAAATAACTGACTGGTTTTATTATACACCATTTCACTTAAAGAAAACCCAAGCGACTGCTTGGGTTAATAGTAAGCTCCTACTGTGAGACCGTAGTGTTGCTGAGGATTGACCCGACATGGTGCACCTTTATTGGTACAAGCCCACGCTAGATTCATCCAGGCGCCATTAGGTGTAAAGTTGATACTGCCGTTCCACACGTTGTTCAAATAGTCCGACAGTTCATAATCACCAAGATACATGACTTCATGGTGCAAGTGAGAACCAGTGGAGTTTCCTGAGGAACCCATGGTTCCAAGGACAGTACCTTTGGAAATTACTGTACCGGCTGAGACGGCTGCGTTTTGAAGGTGAGCATACGTTAAGGCGTAAAGCCCATTAGGCATAGATACGACGACGATGACTTGGTTTCCACCCCAGTTGCTTCGGTAGCCACAAGTGCTACCTAGATAGCCCCAGGTAGGACAACCGTTATAACCAATGATGACGACACCAGGTCCGGTTGAGACAATGGGTGTTCCGATAGAGGATGCCATATCGACACCATAGTGGATTCCGCCTCCAAAGCTGGCTGGATAATACCAAGCGCCTGCCGTGACTTTGAAGCGTCCGTTGACTGGGAAAATCCAGCCATCACCAACTCCGAGTTCTGGGTAGACAATGGTTCCACCGTTGTTTGCTTGTTCTTGTTCTTGTCTAATTCTTTCTTGTTCAATGCGATATTCGAGATCCGCGATCCCCTTGGTGACGGCGGAGCGTTCAGATTGAGCAAGCTTGATAGCTCCTTGTGCTGCCATCTGTTTCTCTAGGAGTGCCGCTTCTTGTTTCTTGAATTCGGCCACGACGAGTTCGTGGTTACGTTTCGCGACATCGAGTGAATCCTTTTGAACCAAGTTGTTCACGATGGTTTCTTCGACAAGTTGTTGTTGTCTGGCGACTTCATCTTGTTCGGCTTTGAGTTGTTCTCTCATTTTCGTGACGGCATCAATCTGTTCCTGATCAAAATTGGTGACCATGTTCATGACTGAGGAGCGTCTTATGAAATCGGAGAAGTCTTTGGCTCCAAATAAGAAAGATATTTCATTATTGGTGTGTAATGACGATTGCATCGAGGCCATACGGGTCTTGATATTCTCGTCCATTTGATCGATTTCGGCTTGTCTATCTTCGATTTGCTTGTTGAGCACTTCGATGTTAGCTTCCAAGCGTTCGACTTCAAGCTCGTTGGCTGCGATTTCGGCTTCTAGCTGTTCGATCTCGTCTTCCATGGCTTGAATATCTTTAACGTATTCACTGATGTTGTTTTGAACATCATCAATTTCAAGTTCAAGATCTTTGATACTGCTTTGTTGCTGGGAAACCTTGTTTTCTAAGTATTTAGCGAAACTGGCACAGGTTGACTTGTTGACTGTACTGATGGTGCCAAAACAGAGCTCCTTATAATAAGCTTCGTTGGCTTCGAATTCACTGTCACTTACCGCAAAGGCCATTTGTGGGACTATGAGCAGAAGGAGCAGTGATAGAATGGTAATTAAAACCTTGGAGAATCTCTTCATCGTTTCCACCTCAAATATCTTCCGACTGAAATAAAGCTACCTAT
>JAAZEC010000166.1 GCA_012512495.1 Erysipelothrix sp. | reverse complement strand
GCTGGCAAGGATAATTCGTTGAAGTTTGTCATGGGTCAGGTCATGAAGCTATCGAAGGGTCAGGCTAATCCGGCATTGACAAATCAGCTGGTCAAGCGTACACTTGATTCTTACTAGATTATCTTGTTGAAGTATTGTAGAATAGGTTGAGGAGTGATTAAATCATGACTGAAAACAAAAACAAAACAAAAAAAACTAAAGCTAAAAAAGTTGGGACGAGCCGTTATTCATTGTTGATAATTGCGGTGATGGTGGTTTTGTTGGCTATTCCTTTATATATTGTGGGCGATATCCTTTACAATGCTTACATTCGTCAGGGTGTACCGATTGTTGGGAATCGTTATGATGGTGATTTAGATCCTGCGATTACCAATGAACAAATGAATACACTGAAGTCACAGTTACAGGCTTTCGAGGAGATCGAGAGAGTCGATATTAACTTACAGACGAGTACCTTGAAGATCTTCCTTGATGTGAAGCCTGATGTCTTACATGAGAACTATACACCGCTGATGAATAAAGCTTATGAGACCGTGGTAGCAGCGTTACCTGCGGATGTTTACTTTACTCCAAATGGTGAGGTTACCATGTATGATCTAGAGCTGTCAGTGTTTAACCAGAATGAACGTGTTGAGGGCCAAGAGTTTATTTTCTTCCACCTGTTGAAGAATGCTACGATGGAGACTCCGCTTATTCAGGAAGTCTCAGCGGCTAAGAATCAGGAAGTAGCGGATCGTTTGCGTTATGAACAGGCTCTTCGTGACTTGGGTGAGGATGAAGCCCCTGTTGAGGAAACACCTGCCGAAGAAACACCTACTGAGGAAACACCATAAACCAAGTCTGGGGTAATTCCTGGACTTTTTTATTGAAAGTACAATGTACACTTACCTAAAGTGACATCTGTTTACTTTTATGGTGGGATGCTTTATACTTAGTGAGTTAATCATTCACTTCGAAAAGAATAATATTGAATTTGAATTAGAGTGGGACCACTCTTTTCTTTTGATTGTGAAGTCAAAGGATTTACGCGACCGTTACTATCAAAGGAGAAACGATGGAATTTAAGAACTTGGGTGTCAATGACGCCCTACTGAAAGCAATCAACGACCAACATTATGATACGCCTACACCGATACAGGAACAGGCTATTCCGCCTACATTAGAGGGACGGGATGTCTTGGGTTTGGCTCAAACTGGGACGGGGAAGACGGCGGCCTTTGCGGTGCCGACCTTACAGAATTTATCACTACAGAGGAATCAGAAACAGAAGCGAGTTATTCGTTCGCTGGTTTTAACACCGACACGTGAGCTGGCTATCCAAATACAGGAGAGTTTTGAGTCTTATGGACGTTACCTTCCTTTGAAATCGACTGTCATCTTTGGTGGTGTTGGTCAGGGGAAACAGGTTGCGATGTTGAAATCTGGTGTTGATATCTTGGTGGCTACCCCGGGTAGACTGAAGGACTTAGTCAATCAAGGTCATGTGAATCTTGCTGCGATTGAGATTTTTATCTTGGATGAAGCGGACCGGATGTTGGATATGGGTTTCATCAACGATGTTCGTCAGATTATTAAGCTGTTACCACAGAAGAAACAGACGCTACTGTTTTCGGCGACGATGCCTAAGGAAATCACTCAGATTGTTGATCAACTATTGGTGGATCCTGTGAGGATTTCTATTACTCCGGTGTCTTCTACCGTGGACACGGTGGAACAATCGGTTTATTTTGTGGATCGTAATCATAAGATAGATTTGTTGGCTGATTTGTTCAAGAAGGAACGTATGGATTCAGTTCTAATTTTTACTAGGACGAAACATGGTGCTAATAATGTCGTGAAGGACCTTGAGAAGAGAAAGATTAAGGCTCAGGCGATTCATGGTAATAAGTCTCAAGAGCATCCTGACGTGCATTCTGAGACTTATTACCATGCATCGCCTGAGCCTTAATCTTTCTCTTCTCAAGGTCCTTCACGACATTATTAGCACCTTGTTTCGTCCTGGTAAAAATCAGAATCGACTCCAAGCGCTCCTTCTTAAACAAGTCAGCCAACAAATCTATCTTATGATTACGATC
>JAAZEC010000165.1 GCA_012512495.1 Erysipelothrix sp. | reverse complement strand
CGACTGAACCATGGTCCATTGCCGAGAAAGCATGGACAGGATAGCCCGATTGCCTTTGAATCGTTGCCATCTTTTGCTTCATTTTTGAAAACGATAGCTTGTCCGTCTTCGATAAGACCACAATGCAAGGTAGCTTCAGATCCTTGGCTAGATTCAGCATCATCTCATCGTCTTCGCTCAACTCACGACGGGCATCCAAAACCAAAATCATGGCTCTCTTCTGTGTCCGCTCTGTAAAGTACGCTTCCATTAATACCGCATAGTTCTCTTGTTCGATCCGGCTCCTGTTCGCAAAGCCATAGCCAGGTACATCCACTAGTATCAACTCTTCGTTAATGTAGTAGAAGTTGACTAGGCGGGTCTTGCCTGGTCTTTGACCGACATAAGCCAAGCGCTTGCGATTAGTGATCGCATTAATTAGGGTTGATTTGCCTACGTTTGATTTACCTGCCATCACAATTTCGAAACCATCGGTCTCGGGAAACTGAGAAGGCAAAGCGGCTGAAATTATCAGCCGCGCTTGATTTGCCTGTATCATACAACGTCTACTAAGGCTTGGTGAAGGACCTGATCCATCGTTTCTACCGAAACGAAGGTTAAATCCTTCTTGACAGTTGCTGGAATATCATCTAAATCCTTTTCATTCTGTTTAGGAATCAGAATCTTATTGATACCAACACGGTGGGCGGCTAGTGATTTCTCTTTCAGGCCACCAATCGGTAAGACGTTTCCACGCAAGGTGACTTCACCAGTCATTGCGAGATCCGAGTAAACCGGTTGGTTGGTCAATGCGGAGATAATAGCCGTTGTGAGAGTAATTCCTGCACTTGGACCATCTTTTGGCACTGCGCCTTCTGGTACGTGGATATGGATATCATTTTTATCAAGGAAATCGGAATCAATGTTTAACTCTTTCGCATGGGATTTAATGAAGCCAACAGCAATTTCTGCTGATTCCTTCATGACATCACCCAACTGACCGGTCAAGATAAGTCTACCCTTGCCTTGGAAAGTGGTTACTTCAATCTGAAGAATATCTCCACCAAATGAAGTGTACGCAAGACCTGTTACCAGACCGATCTGGTTCTTAGTCTCTTTCTTGCCATATTCAAAGATTTCTTTACCTAACCACTCATTAATGCGGGTTTTAGTGATCGAAAGCGACTTCTGATCTCCCGTTAATAACTTCAGAACAGTCTTACGGCATAAATTCGCAATCACACGCTCTAACTGACGAACGCCAGCCTCACGGGTGTAGTGACGAATCAGATACAGCAAGGATTCATCCGTAAACTTGATTTGATTGTTTTTAAGTCCATTCACCTTGATTTGCTTATTAATCAGGTGATTATTAGCAATCATCATTTTCTCTTCTTCAGTATAAGAAGACAATTGAATGATCTCTAGACGGTCACGAAGTGCAGGCGGAATATCTTCAAGATAGTTCGCAGTTGCGATAAACATGACCTTGCTTAAATCATAAGGTTCTTCCAGATAGTGGTCGGAGAATAAGGAGTTTTGCTCAGGGTCTAGCACTTCCAGCATGGCTGAAGATGGGTCACCCTTGTAGTCTGATGCCATTTTGTCTAATTCATCGAAGAGGAATACTGGGTTAATAACGCCAGCCTTCTTCATTCCTTGAATGACACGACCTGGCATGGAGCCTAGGTAAGTCCGGCGGTGACCACGGATTTCCGCTTCATCACGAATACCACCAAGGGAGGCTTTGACAAACTTGCGATCAAGTGCGCGAGCAATTGACATCGCTAGTGAGGTTTTACCAACACCTGGTGGGCCCACTAAGCAGAGAATAGGTGAATTCAAGGTACCTGTCATTTGCTTGACTGCGAGGTATTCCATAATGCGGTCTTTGACCTTTTCAAGTCCGTAGTGATCGTCATCAAGTACTTGGCGGACCTTCTTTAGGTCCTCAATGTCCTTGGATTCTTGCCACCATGGCACGCTGACTAGCCAGTCGATATACGTTCTGATGACACCTGATTCGCCCGAGGCTTGAGGTAACATTTCGAAGCGTTTGAGTTCCTCGAGGATTTTCGCACGAACATTGTCAGGGAACGGATTGCTTTCGACATACTCACGAATATCTTCAACATCGTCTGTTGAGTTGGAAACATCGCCGAGTTCTTCTTTAATGGCACGAAGTTTCTCACGTAAGTAGTATTCCCGTTGGTTTTCTTCAACGCGTTCCTTCACTTTTTCATTGATATCTGTTTCAATGGAGGAAAGCTGACGTTCTGTATTGAGTTCCTCAATAATCATCATTAAACGTTCGTTAACATCCGCTGTCTCTAGAAGAGCCTGTTTCTTTTCAGAAGCGATTGGGAAAAACTGAGCAAACTGATCGGATAGTGTGCTTGCTGAAGCGCCACGGGTCAGTTGTTCAATGACTTCTGCTGGAAAATTAGGATTGTTTGAGGCAATGTTCTCCAGTTCACGAGAGACACGGCGTATGAGCGCCTGTTCTTCCATCTGTTCACCAATAATGTCTTCAACAATTCTGATATTGGCTAAGGACATGTCACCATCGTCAACATAAGATACTTTTTCAGCACGGTTAATTCCTGAGAAAGTCACCCGCATGAAACCATCTTTGTTACGGACACGTTTAATACGACTCAGTGTGCCGATGTTATAGATGTCTTGTTCTTCTGGATTATCAACCATGATATCCTTCTGTGAGACGACCCACACATAACCATCATTTAGACGCTGTGACTGTTCAATGGCAGTCATGCTCTTGGGGCGTCCGACTTCAATCATGATGTCTTGGCCTGGGAAGATAATGACCCCTCTAGTACTAATGACTGGTACATTTGTTAGTATATCTTTATTACTCATATGCGCTCCTTGTCTAGGCTCTAACACATGTCAATTGATTATTCGTGAGAATGAGCTTCCTCAAACTTGCTATGTGAACCCACATTCTCATGATGTCTTTCAATTAGGAAGTCATAGACTTTCTTGATTCTGACATCGTAAGCAATCGCATCACGAGGTGCCATTGCTTCAATTTGTTTTGTGTCAATACCATACTGCTGTGCAAGATTTTCGTACTCAGCTGTAATTTCTTCATCGCTAACAGTTACTTCTTCCTTGTCAGCAATCGCTTCTAATACTAAACGCATTTCCAAGCGTTTGACTGCATCAGGTTTAACTTGTTCAAGAACGTCTTCGTCAGTTTGGTTTAACATTTGTTTATACATGTCATATGTTAGACCTTGTTGTTGAATACGTTGTTTGAAATCTTGAAGTAATTGATCAGCTTCTTCATTGATCATTTCTTCTGGAATCTCTACTTCACCAGTTGCGACAATTGCTTCCATGAAGGCATTTTCAGCAGTATGGTAAGCATCGTGTTCCTTGGCATGCAAGAGAGATTCACGGATATTTTCCTTAAGATCTTCTAGTGTTTCAACACCTTCACGATCAACATCTTTCGCAAAATCATCATTCAACTCAGGAAGAACTTCAGTCTTGATTTCATGTACTTCTACTTTGAAGACGACAGGTTGTCCTGCTAAGTCTTCTGCTTGATAATCTTCTGGGAAGGTAATTTCCAAATCCTTCTTATCGCCAACGCTTAAGCCAATTAGCTTTTCTTCAAAACCAGGGATAAAGGTGTTTGAACCAATCTTTAAATCAAAGTTAGTTCCCTTACCACCTTCAAAGGCAACACCCTCTTTATCGAATCCTTCGAAGTCAATGACGACAGTATCATCCATTGCGACTTTGCCATCTTCCTTGACGACCATTGTTGCGAATTGATTTTGTAGATTCTCTAATTCGCCTGTAATTTCTTCTTCAGAAACTTCGACTTCTTCTAAATCAACTTTCACTGAATCATAATCGCCCAGTGTAACTTCAGGTTTTACTACGACCGTGAACACGACTTTAACTTCTTGAGGAGTAAGACTCTCCATGCTAAGTTCTGGTTGTGTTACTGGTTCAACACCATGTTCGTCTAGCGCTTCTTTATAGAAGTCTGATAGGTTATGGTTGATGGCTTCCATCAATAAATCTTGTTCAGAAATTCTAGCGCGAACCATTTCCTTTGGTGCTTTGCCTTTTCTAAAGCCTGGAACTTCGACGTTCTTAGCTATCTTATTAAATGCATTTTCTTGAGCCGTTTCCCACTGCTCACCTTCAATCTCAACAGTTAATTTTCCAGTTGATTTTTCCAAAATTTCCCAAGTAGTTTTCATTTTTCCTCCTAAAGTTCTACCCTATTATAACACACGACTTAGCACTGTCAACTAAAGAGTGCTAAGCATTCGCGACTGCAGTGGTACCAGTAGTTTTTCATCAATACCATGTTCGATCACCCGTGATTGCCATAGCTCTTCACGTCCACTAATTGTGTCGACCACTTTAATAATACTGTACGCTAGATTTAATCCCTCTTGCTCGTCATAACTCAGTGGCAACATTAACAAGGCTTCTTCGACCAGAAGTTGCTCACAGAGCTGATAGGTTGAGGGATCCTTTACCAGAAGTCTCTCCAGTGTTTCTTTGGCTAACAGGAAGCCATCGGTATCGGCCGGATGCTCCACATAGAGCGGATTGAATTCAACCCTGAATTCCCTGTTAATGGTAAACACCACATCGACTTGCTGTTCGATCAAAATCAGGATGAGTAAGGATTCAATTGACTTTGTTAACCCTGTATCCAACAACTTTTGAATTCGTTGGGCAAACGGAGCCAGATGCAATTGTTTCAAAGATTGAATAGCTTCTAAAGCACTCAACTCATCTTTTAATAAGGCTTCTTCTATCTCATCAAATGAAAGAATGGTACTCATAAACTCCGAGTTGTTAATTGAAGACTTTAGCTCCCTTTGAAGTTTCTCAAAGGCGTCCTGATAAACATACGGAATATAGGGCATGCTAAGTTCTTCATTCACTCTCTCGAATGCTTCCTGAATCTTCTCTTCCTTCATTAATTGCTCGATTCTCGCAAGAATCTCTTGATAGTAATCCGCCATAAACTCCTTCTCAACACATCTCTATTTGTATTATTAACTTGTCCATTTTACCATAAAAGCACTTATGATGTAACTACATCGTGCCACGCCCTCAGCATGACAACAGCACCAATCAAGATAACCACACTCGCAAACACAAAGGGTCCAATCTTGAGCTGTTCATAAATGAGACCGGCCAGTAGCGCACCAATAATCATACCCAGCGATCGCATTGTATTGTACAGTCCCATTAGGACGTGTGACTCATGGTAATCATTCGAGAGCGACGATACAATCGTCTGTTGTAACGGTTTGCTCATGGCATCCAGGGCGATGAAGGTAAAGGCCGCGATCAAGAAGACCCAGAGCTGACCACTTAGTGCCGCTACCATGCCCGCTATGGACATCACCACCATCAGGATACCCAATGATTTCCTAACATTCGTTTTCTTGATGAGGACCATACCGATCGTAAAGTTTGATATGACACCCACTAAACCGGTCGCAATCTTCAGATAGCCATTGTAGGATGGTGGGAACTGATGAACATCCCTGATGTAGTAGTTGAACGACTGATCAAAGGAGGTCGTCGCCAACAGGGCTAATAGGACGGCTCCCATTATCATCATAATGGTGGGTGTTAATACCCCACGGGCATGGCTCAATGACCGTAAGGGATTGAGGTCTTTCAATTGAATGGGCGCTTTATTCTCTACTCGTTCGCTATTTCTTAAGAGGACAAAGTAAAGAATGCCTACTAGGAAACTGAAGACGATCTGTACTTGAAAGACAGCCGTGATTGAACTATCCCCGATGAGCCCACCAATGAAGTAACCCACGGTGGAGGATGCGATAATTAGGATGCTGCTGAGGGTTAAGTGATAGCCCCTGTCCTCAAGATCATTTTGTGATACCAGGTAGTTCATTTGGGCTACCTGGAAGCCACCGGTAAAGATGCCTGCTAGAAAACGTGCTAGCACGATCATGAGTTCGGTGGTCGCGATCATAAAATAGTATTGAGCAATCCCATAGCCAATGAGGGTAATGAGTAGAATGGTCGATTTCTTGATGCGAGAGGATATTTCACCCCAGAACAGTGAGAACAGAAAATTACCCAAGGACATGGACGCGAAGGCGAAGCCAAACATTGAGTCGCGGAGTGCTAAATTATTGATGAAGGCTGGAGTGACTGGATGTGCTAAGTTGTTACCAATGCTTTGCAGGATGGTTAAGCCGTGAAATATGAGTAGTGAGCGCTTCATCTTCCCCATGTTCAACCTCCCCTTCTAATTCATTGCTACATCTTATCATAGCTTGTCTAGAAAATGAAAAGAATGGCTCTATACAAAAAAGAGCTATACACTGTACAGCTCCTGTAAACGAACTCATTGTCGTTTCTTGATTTATAATTGGCGTCCCAGAAGAGGCTCGAACTCCTGACCCCGGGCTTAGAAGGCTCGTGCTCTATCCAACTGAGCTACTGGGACATACCTGAACTATAATAGCATCTTCAAAGACCTTATTCAAGATTAATTCGGTGAACTTCAATCTTTTTGTGACTATCGATGTCAATTATAGCATAAGAAGGACTCGTTCGATCA
This sequence comes from Erysipelothrix sp., assembly GCA_012512495.1. Classification (GTDB taxonomy): domain Bacteria; phylum Bacillota_I; class Bacilli_A; order Erysipelotrichales; family Erysipelotrichaceae; genus JAAZEC01. The sequence continues at coordinate 2,558 of JAAZEC010000165.1, read as the reverse complement.
CGATTATATCGTAAAGAACCCGGATTAACACAAACCACACCCTCATGGACTTCATGATAAAAGACGTGACTATGACCAAATAAAGCAAGGTCACACTCATTAAGTTTCGCCTGTTTAGCCAGCTTCAAAATCCGGTTACTATAGTCGAACAAGTGAGAATGAGCCATGTAAATCCGAATATCACCAACAGTGACCACGAGCTCGTTAGGATACGAGTAATAATCGTTGTTACCTTTGACGCTTTGCCAGCCATCGAGTTCAGAAGGCGACAGTTCACTATCCCCCAGATGCAAGTAGGCATCGGCCAACGGATATTTCTCACGAACCTCTCTTAGCTCGCGACGCAAACCATGGGAGTCACTGACAACGATGATCCTCATACCGCTTCACCCTCCAAGTAGTCCACAAAAATCTTCTCACTAAAAAGTGTTTCAATCTGATTGGCCATACGCACCGGATCATAGGTCGTAAAGACATAGGATTTTCCTTGAGGTAACTCCTTCATTTCCGCAATCAATTGAATCATCGGTTCAATCGAAGTCACCAGCGCAGCCTTACTGAACTTGCGAATATTTCCAGCAATTATTGGGAAATGAGTACAACCCATGACAATCGCGTCCACCTTATTTCGGGAAGCCAACAGATCCTCCAACATCGCATCAAGGTCGACATCATCTGCCAGACCTTCAATTAAGTCAACTAACTGAGGGGCTGCCAACTCATCGACCCAGGCTTTCGAGTTCACCTTGGTAATTGCGCTCTGATAAGCATGGGACTTCGCGGTCGCTTCCGTCGCCAAAATAAGAACCGTTTTACATTTCTTAGGAAGGCTCTCGACCGTCTTATCAATCACACCATAGAAAGAGACCTGAGGATACTTTGTTTCCAAATAATCCATCACATTCGCATTGAGCGTATTACAAGCGACAATGACTTCGTTGATATTCCGCTCTAAAAGTTGGTCAACCATCCGGCTACCAATCAATTCCAGTTGTTCAACGGACTTGCTTCCAAACGGGTTATTCTTTTGATCAGCCAACAAGGTAAAAGATACCTCAGGGTATTCGTCCCGTAACGCTTTAAAGATGGTATATCCACCTAGCCCGGAATCAATAATGCCAATTGATTTTGTTTTCATACGTCTCACTCCTATAATCGTTTAATCTGTTCGTAAACACTCTGTCCCGTCTTATCACCCAAGACTTCCTGTAATTCCTGCAAGCTGGCACTGCGTATTTTCTTAAGAGAACCAAAGTGCTTCAACAGCGCCTCTTTCCTCTTAGGACCAATACCCTCCAACTCGTCCAGAAGGCTTTTGGTCATTTTCTTCGTACGTAACTGGCGGTGATAACTAATAACAAAGCGGTGGATTTCGTCCTGCATCACAGCAAGCATCTGATACAAAGGACTTCTCTTATCTAATTCAATTTCCTCTAACTCATGATTAATCAAAGCTCTCGTATTATGAAACTGATCCTTAACCAGTCCACAGACCTTCATTTCCACGCCAAGGGCATCAATCACTTCCCTCACCGCATTCACTTGTGGCAAACCGCCATCAACAATCAGCACATCTGCCAACTCTTGATTTTCCTTCAGTGCCCTCAAATAGCGTCGATACACCATCTCCTGCATCGAGGCCACATCATTATTGCCCTGATTGAGCTTGTACTTCCGATAGAGCCTCTTTAGGGGTTGACCATCCTCAAATACAACACAAGCCCCAACCGGTAAATCACCTGCCGTATGGGAGACGTCAATCAAATCAATCGTCCGAAGTCCCACATCATCCAGTATTGAGGACAGCTGTAACATCGCATCATCCAGCGTATCCTGTTGGTGCTTCACATGTTCAAACTTGTTCTCAATCTCCGTCTGTGCATTCTGATGGGCTAAATCAAGGAGTTCCTTGTATCTTCCACGGCTATAACTATTAACCTTAGTCTCCAGCACTTCACCTAACAACTCAGCATCCAATTCCTTCGGAATTACCAGCTGTTTAGGAATCTGATTCTTCGAATAGTAGTCAACCAAGAAGGACTGAATAGCTTCCTCGATATTGACATCCAACGGCTGAATCGACATGTTCTTCTGTAACATCTGACCATTACGGAAGAAGAGCCCCACGATACAGATGAATCCGTTCAATATCGCATAGTGGATGACATCCGCTTCTATTTTATCACTAACCTGCATGTTCTGCTTCATGGCCACGTGTTTTAGGGAACTGATCTGATCACGATAGAGCGCCGCCTGTTCATAGCGAGCCTGCTCACTAGCATTGACCATCTTCTCATTTAATTCATTGACCACTTCATGGATATCGCCACGCAGTATCTTCTTGACCTGATCCTTCATCTTTAATGATTCCTCAGGATCAATCTCAAACTCACAGGGACCCAGGCATTGACCCAGGTGGTAGTAGAGGCATACCTTCTTAGGCATGACCTTACACTTCCGAAGTGGTAACAGATCGTTCAAAAACGCATGGGATTGCCAGGCTGCCCCGGCCTCAGGATAGGGTCCGAAGTAGGTCGCCTTGGGATCATGGTACTTCT
>JAAZEC010000164.1 GCA_012512495.1 Erysipelothrix sp. | reverse complement strand
CAATCAAGCTGTTGGTCGTTAAGGAAAGCCTGTTGCAGGTTAAGGGCAACATGGCTGGTGTTCACAAAATCATTAATAACTAAGACTTTCTTATTGCTTTGCACCGGCAAACTCCTCTAAGACCGCAATCACCGTTTCATCCGTGATTTCTTGTTCATCTTCATAATATTCATCGACCGTCGCTTTTAAGGTCTCCTCAACAGTCAGGGAGACTAACTTCTTGACCATCGGTTGAATGGCCAGAGCAGCATCAATTGAGATGCTAGGTGTCACGACGACGATGCTACGGGCACGAAGCCTTTGGCACTCCTCGATGGCGGCCATAACACTCAATCCACTCAGAATACCATCAGTCACGAGCAGTATTTCTTTATCCTCGATATTGAGAGGTTGATTGTTTTTATGATAAAGCTCATGGCGATGAGCAATCTCCTCACGGCTATTGCGAACTTGCTCATTCAACCATTTCATTTCAATCTGAGATGTATCGCGCGAGATAAAAACCGGATTCCCATCTTGGGCAATAGCGCCTATCGCCACGTTTTCATCCTGTGGATGTGAAATCTTTTTCGTAATAATAAGTTCAAGTGATAAATTGAGGAGTTTCGCAATCTGAGATCCGACAATGACGCCACCCCTCGGTATGGCCAAGACCAAAGCAGCTGAGTTTTCATAATTATGTAACAACTTGCTCAGCATCTCGCCCGCTTGTATTCTATTCTTCATTTTCATAGTGTTTCCCCCACCTAAGTCTATTGTAGCACAAGTGAGAGAAACCTTTGATTAAGATTGTTCCAGATGATTTATCAGATAATTAATCCTAGAAAGGACCTTACCCTTACCAAACACTTGTTGAATCGAATGCAAGTCACTCGATTTCTGATAACCCGTTAGAGCCAAACGAATGATGCTGGAAACATCAGCCACCGTGCCTTTGTATAATTCTGGATTCTTCTTAAACAGTTTCATTTTCGGCGTGTAACCAAAGGATTCACTTAGTTCTTTCAGCCAGCCAAACCATTCAGGATTCTCCAGCGAGTGATCGTAGGAACTCTTATATTCCTTCAGAATCAGTAAAGCATCCTCGACACTGATACGCTCAGGTAGCTCTTCGACAATGGCGTATTTTTCATCGAAGTAGTATTCTATGAAATCGGCAATCTGAGCAGCATACAATAAATCCTTACGTGGCTGTGCTTCATGGCGACCAATCGCCAACAGACCTAACAAATCAGTCCTGTGTTTTTCATAGAGGTCAGTCATATCTGGACGATGGTCCGTCGACCAGCTAATCAGGAAATCAAGGATTTCTTCTTCACTCAACGTCAACAGTACATTCTTAGAGATGTCATTCAGTTTCTCAATATCAAACAACGCACCCGAATGTCCCATCTTATCGAGTGTAAACTCAAAGTCTTCAAGTGGGAGTAACGGATTTTCAATTCGCCATTCTTCATAGTTCGAGTTCATTAACGTCATGAGATACTCACGCACTGCTGCGGGGAAATAGCCTTGTTCCATGTAGTATTCTAAGGACAGCTCAGGATCAAGGCGCTTGGAAAGCTTGCGCTTGACACCATTATCCATCTTCATGAGGTGTGCAGTATGGCAGTATGTAGGTGGTTGCCAGCCTAATAGCTCAAATAACTCGATATGAATCGGCAAGGTGGATAACCATTCCTCACCCCTGACGACATGGGTGATTCTCATTAAATGGTCATCGACCACGTGAGCAAAGTGATAGGTAGGAATTCCATCAGCCTTCAACAAGACGATGTCCGCGTTGTTAGGATGAATCTTGAGTTCACCTCTAATAGCGTCCTCAATGGTGATGGTGTCATTGATATCCCCTTGGGACTTGAGTCTAAGCACCCATGGTTCATTAGCTTCCATCTTCTGGGTAATGTCCTCGATCGATAGGAAACGATCGGTTGCCCATCGTCCATAGTAACCAGTGACGACTTTCTCCAACTGTTGTCTTTCACGGATATCATCGAGCTCTTCCGGTGTCGCAAAGCTAGGATAGGCTAAGCCCTCTTGAACAAGCTTTTTCGCTACGATATGGTAGAACGCGCTGCGTTGGCTTTGGTGATACGGACCATAGTTACCAATCTCGCCATGAAGCGTTTCCCCTTCATTGAAGTTGATACCATAGTAGGACAAGCTATTGATGATGACTTCTTCAGAGCCCTCAACCTTGCGCTTGTTATCGGTATCCTCAATGCGAAGTAACATGACTCCACCTGATTGTGTTGCCAAACGGTCATCGACAAAGGCCCCAAAAAGATTGCCCAAATGGATAAAGCCAGTTGGACTTGGTCCTAAGCGGGTGACTTTTGCTTCGGATGGTAGGTCACGCTTTGGAAACTTGGCCTCTAAATCAGAGACAGTCTCTGTCGTATTTGGAAATAATAGATCAGCTAGTTCAAAATAATTCATGGTGATGAGCTCCCTTCGAATGAAAGAGAAACGAGTCGTTTCTCTTTGTTAATGCTTTTTAATTTTACTGGTTAAGTAATAAACCAACAGATACGGTAGTAACATCGTTGGACCAATAATCGGAAAGAATCTCATTTCATTACCTCCTTGTTTGTAAGTATGAAAGTTTGATTCCAGTTCCTAAGACTAATCTCTACGATTTCGATTCGACATTAGAAGCAGTCGACCAATCTGAGCCAAGGTCCCAAGGAAGGCTGCGACATAGGTGAAGGCCGCTGCACTCAGCATCTTCTTTGCTCCAGATAGGTCCGCTTCATCAAGATAACCTGTGCTTAGTATTTTTAGTGCTCGATTAGAAGCATCAAACTCTACAGGTAAGGTTACAAGTTGGAAGAGTCCTATGACACCAATCATGGCGATACCGATGTAGGTCAGATTCAACCAACCAACCGCAAACGAAATGAATATGACAACCCAAGCCATCTGGCTGGAAATCATCGCAAAGGGTAAGACCTTGTCACGGATCTTGATTCCGACATAGGATTGAGCGTGCTGGATCGCATGCCCGACCTCGTGAGCAGCCACGGCTATTGACGCGATCGAGTTATCGTTGTAGATATTGGGTGACAGAGCCACGATCTTCTTGCGGGGATCGTAGTGGTCACTAAGTGTTCCTTTGTTTTGTTGGACAACTTGCACATCATAAATCCCATGGTCACTTAGAATCTTCTGTGCGACTTGGCTACCCGTTAAGGGTTGCGATGTGCTAATTGAACTGTATTTCTTATAGGTACTGGTGACGGAGCTCTGGGCTATCATCGATATTACAAAGGCTCCAATAAGCAGTAGCCATTCAATCGTTATTGTATTTTCAAACATAATATCACTCCTAACCAATATTATAACATATTAAAAAAACAACCCCCACAAAGAAAGTTGTTTTTATAATCAAATTGCTAAGATCTACTTGTTAATAGAATCTTTGAGCGTTTTAGACACTTTGAAAGTTAGAGCTTTCGAAGCTGGAATTCTGATTTTTTCTTTAGTTTGTGGATTGAAGCCATCACGTGCTGGTCTGTCTTTAACTTCAAACTTACCAAATCCACTAAAGTCAACCTTGTTTCCTTTAACCAATTCGTCTCTAATTGCTCCTAATACCGCATCAACAACTTCAACAGCATCTTTCTTCTTAAGGTCGAACTGATCTGCTAATGTTTCTGATAATGCTTTTTATTGAATGTTTCACTCATATAAATGTCCTCCATTCTTTCTAAATATTAACAAACATTAAATTAAATGACAATCAATATAATACTTTTTTTCTAAGATAAGCTCTTTTTCTTCAAAATAAGCTTGATTGGGACCCCCGTAAAGTCAAATGCCTCTCTCATCCGGTTCTCCAAATAACGCTTGTAGGAGAAGTGACACAACTCAGGATCATTAACAAAGAGAACAAACGTAGTCGGTTGCACCGATACCTGGGTACTATAATAGATACGTAAACGCTGTCCTTGGTGAGTTGGCGGTGGCGTGAATAGCTGAGCATCCATAATCACCTCATTGATAACCGAGGTCGAAACTCTCAGTGTCGCATTCTCGTACACTTCTTTCACCATCGGTAAAATGGTATTGACTCTCTGTTTCGTTTTCGCCGACACAAACAGGATCGGTGCATAGCTCAGATACACGAACTCATTACGAATAGTCTTGGTCACTTCATTCAAGGTCTTGTCGTCTTTCTCGACGGTATCCCACTTGTTATAAATGATAATGACCGGTTTACCTTCGTTATGAGCATAACCCGCTACATGTTTATCCTGTTGGCGAATCCCCTTCTCTCCATCGATAACAAAGAGAATAACATCGGCCCGTTCAATGGCCGTAAGGGACCGTAACACGGAGTATTTCTCGACCGATTCGTAGACTTTGCCTCGCTTACGGATACCAGCAGTATCAATGGCGACGAAATTTTCACCATCCCTTTGGAAAGGTGTATCGATTGCATCGCGTGTTGTTCCCTCGATTGGTGAGACAATGACTCGGTCTTCGTTCAGAATACTGTTAATGAGCATGGATTTACCGACATTTGGTTGCCCAATAATCGCAAACTTCAGGTAGCCTTCATAGAGCTCATGTTTCTTACTGAAATCCAGTAGATCGATGATTTTATCAAGGGTATCCCCCATTCCGATACCATGGGCACTAGAGACCGCGAACACGTGTTCAAAACCAAGTGCATAGAACTCATACATGTCATAGCTTAATTCCAGTGAGTCGACCTTATTAACCGCGACGACTACCGGTTTGCCGGAATCATGTAGCATCCTGGCAATCATTCGATCATCTGGGGTCAAACCATCCTGAACACTGGTCAGAAAGACAATGACATCGGCCTCATTGATTGCGATTTCGACTTGCATCTTGATTTCTTCTTGAAAAGGTTGGTCTTCGATTTGGATGCCGCCTGTGTCAATAAAACGAAGATGTTTAGTCAACCATTCGGTCTTTCCATAGACACGATCCCTGGTAACCCCTGGCGTATCTTCTACGATGGACACCCTCTCGCCGATGACACGATTAAAAAAACTCGATTTACCGACGTTAGAACGGCCTACAATGGCTACTATTCCATCAATCATTGCGTCACATCCTTTCCTAGATGTTCTCTAATCAGCTGAATAACGAGTCCAGCACTCTCTTCAAAGGTATTGCCAGTGGTGTCTATTAAAACCGCATCCTCAGCTTGTTTTAAGGCCCCCACGGGACGATTGGCATCCTGATAATCCCGTTGGATCATGTCCGCTAGGATTTCATCATAGTTGCACTCGATATTCTGTCTTAACAACTCATCAGTACGGCGTTGAACTCTGTCTTCGATAGCTGCCGTAATGAATATCTTCACATCGGCAGTTGGTAAAACGACCGTACCTATGTCGCGGCCATCCATGACACAATCAATGACGTCTGCCATTTCCTGTTGTTTCTTGACAAGCTTTTCTCTAACTAAAGGAAAGGCAGAGATAGTAGAAGCCTCCAGGGAGACCGTTTTTAACTTATCACTGACATCATTTCCATTAACTAACACTTTTTGGTCTGCCGTAAGTTCGAGTGAAGTACTGTCAATCAACTCTCCAAGCGCTTTTTCATCCTGAAGATCGATGTGATTTAAAAGTGCTTGATAAGCCATAGCTCGATACATGAGCCCGGTATTTATATGTATGAAATTGAATTCTTTTGCCACTTCTCTGGCGATTGAGCTCTTTCCTGAGGCACTTGGTCCATCAATTGCAACCTGGAAACCCATAGCAAAACCTACTTTCTATTAAATAATTCCATTAACCGATAGGACAATATAAACAATAATCAAAATAACGACAATCGAGGCCGCAATCAATAGATACAAGAAGAAATTAATCACTTTATCAATTTTAGACGCTGGTTGTACTTTCTCTTCCTGGATATCGAGTTCTTCCAACTCTTCTATCTCATAAGTCAGCGTTTCATCAATATCCTGTTTTTCATCAACCAGTGGTTCATCAAGTTCGGCGAGTCGTTGAACTTCCATCATAATGGTTTCTTGACTAGTGTCTTCTTCAACGATTGGCTCATCTTCTATGATGGGCTCATCGCTAATAATTGGCTCGTTTGATGGTGTGACTAATGGTTCATCGGACTTTTGGTGTCCAAAGGGCCTCAGATTGCTTTGCCAGCCATTGATGCCAGAGAGGACATTCGCTTTGGTATCGACCGTATTGCGATAACCCTTCTCGACATTGTACTGTTTGACTTCATCAATGAATTCCTCAAGAAAATTATTAGAAAAACCTTCCTCTGACTCTGTCATGACTGGTTCTTCTTCAATTTGTTCAGGTACAATGGGTTCAATTGGTACTTCCTGTTTTGGAACATAACGTTCATTACGAACATGGAGTGGTGACTGGTAATGTTCGCTCGCTTCTAGGGGAAGATCCATTCTTTCGAACTGATTATCAAGATTATTTAGTTGATTAGCAAAAGGTGATAACTCCTTGGTCACAATCCGTTCTTCTTTTTCAGCTAGCAATTCCTGATGTAACTGGGCATTTCTATCCATCCTTGACTTCTTTTCACTCATATTCTCACCTCATATCAAAGACATTATACCATAACGAAGGTTTTTAACATACGATAAAAAAAGAGCGTCCCTGACGCTCATTCATTCACTAAGCTCTGGATGAATACTTTCCATCACTAGTGCTGACCAGTACCACTTCACCTTCATTGATGAAGAGAGGTACCTTGACTTCATGACCCGTTTCAAGGGTAGCATTCTTTTGAGCGTTGTTCGCAGTATCACCCTTAACAGCAGGTTCCGTTTGAACAATCGTCAAAGCGACCTTATCCGGAAGAATGACTCCTAGAATTTCATTTTCAAACATCGAGATCGTCACATCATTGTTCTCTTTGAGGAATTTGATTTCCCATTCCAGTTTTTCTTTAGGGATTTCAATCTGATCGTATGACTCAACATCCATGAAAACGAGTCCATCACCGCCATCATACAGATATTGCATCTTCTTCTTCTCAATCATTGCGGGCTCAACTTTATCGCCGCCTGTAAAAGACAGTTCAATATAGGATCCCGTTCTTAGGTTCTTAACCTTCACTTTAATAATCATTCCTGATCTTGCGGTCTTGTTACGCCCTACATCGAGGACGGAATAGATTTCACCATCTTGTTGGAATGTTACTCCAGGTTTCATATCATTTACTTGAATCATAAAGACCTCCGTTTTTCAACTGTAATTATAAGAAATTATGTGAAACTTATCAAGGTCAAGAATCATTTCAATGGTAAAATTATGCTTACCAATGACATCCACCGTCACTTCCGTATCAAGAAAATAGATTTCTACCTGACTATCATGCAGACTGAAAGACAAATCGTAACAATCCGGATCAATGACACAACGCAAGACTTCGAGCTCAATCTCCTGTTTCTGTGAAGCCAGTTCCAGAAAGGTAGTTGCAGCTAGCTGTAATTGAAAACGAGTCACAATCACACTAAACAGACTACTGAAGATCAAAAGCACAATCATCGTCTGCATCAAGATAATGCCCCTATTTCTTGAGTCTCTCAAGAGCAATCGAGAAACTCTCGTCTTGGTATGTTCCACTAATAACAACAAAGTCATCACTCAAGCTCATACTCCCCTCATTGACATCAAACAACAATATCTCGTAACCCGGTGTCTTAATCAGCCGGCTACCATCAAAGCTCAGGCACGCCTCACTATCGAATTTGGTGTAACACAGCGAGCTATCTTCCAAGCTGAAGCTGTAACCCAGCATTAATTCATGTTGTAACTGGAGTTCCATGATATCCAGCTGGGTGACTCCAACATCTATTTCCTTACTGCGCTTCAAAAGAAACAAGAAGTTGACACAGAGCATCATCACTATCACTGCACTGATTAACACCAGCATCATTTCCAGCAGTGTGTAGCCCCTTTTCATAGGTTGGACACCATGGAAAAGAAGGACCAGATGATGCTGATGAGCATTGAAATAATAATCAGAGACAACATGATTTCAATCAATAAAAACCCTCTATCTTTTTTCATAACGCCCCATCCCAAGTTGTACCACAATCTTGAAACCATCAAAGCTAATCGTCTGAGCCATATTAACATTACCCAGCTGATTGAAGCTAAGGACTGACACATTCGATTGACTAGTCTCTAGGATTTGTTTTTCTGTGGTCGCGATAGCCTTAATCTGAGCGAGTTTGTACTCGTCTTCAAAAATGACATCCTGATTAGCCTCTATTGGTCGATAGCTAAGACCTAGCTGCAGTGTCATCATAGCGATGATGGAGAGGACAACCATCATCTCCAGTAGTGTAAAGCCCTTAGTGTGTCGCTTGATTGTCAACAATGGTAATTGAGGAACCATCATGGCAGTAGCCCTGTCTTTCACTTAAATAGCCCTCTGAAACCAGATCGGACATGGAGACACTCTGAACATCCTTCGCTAACATGTACTGTAAGATGGCAGTATCGACCACCTTCAACTGCGCATCACAACCCTTCGCATTAGCGACTTTCAGTGAATTCTGTGTGTTGGGTATCGTCAAAAGAAACAGAATTGCGATGACGGTCATGACAATGACCATCTCCAGCAAGGTAAATCCTTTCTTCATAAATAACATCCTTTCTATAGCTGATTCATCATCTGCATCGGAGCAAGCAATACCTGATAGAACAGCAACATCAACAAAGCCAATAAGACATAGGTAACCTTCTTCAAGTGGCTTGATAAGTGATCGATTGCTAGGGTAAGTCGCTTCTCGTTGAGTGTTAAATACATCGCGAGGTAGTGTTCAATCTGGTGGTTTAGCGAGGACAGTTTAATCAGTGAGACAAATTGTTCATCCAGAAAATCATTATCAATGGAATCAATCAGAGTCTCCCCTTCTTCCAATTGATACGTGGTCAACTGGGCTAACCAGCCTACAAAGTAAGAGAGCGTGGAATCCTTCATAATCGTTAGAATCTGTTGAGTCGAAGCCCCGAACTTTAGGATAAGGTCAAACATGTAGGCAAACATTTGCGTATAGATCATTTTGATAGGCGCAAACCAAGCAATCCGGTGCATCAAAATCACAAATAGCTTGAGATTTTGTCTCTTCAACATTAGCAGTAGAAAGATGACAACGATCGACAACAGAATGCTCAAAATGACAAACAAGAAGACGAGTACCCGATAGATCAGTTGTAGGTTACCCATCTGGACATCGAAGGATTGTATCAGGCCAAAGAGCATCGGAAACACATTCATCAAGAAGAAGCCCATGAGGCCATAGACACAGCCAATGAGAAGTAGCGGATAGCTCAGCTTGTTCCAAAGACTTCGATACAGCTTCCTTTTGAACTCATAGAAGTCATGATAGTACTTCAATAGTAGGTGCATCGAAAACAGGTCTTTGAGGTTCTCATAGACGCTGGGATGCTGGTGGTACACCTGTTGAACAAACTCATGAAGCGTCTCTTGATTGAGGGACAAAATCTTCTTAATTTGAGGATAGACTACCTGTGCATCCAAGTAGGCTATCACAAGTTCCAATTGCCTACTGTCGATCGGCTTTGGTCTGTTGAATAACTTGAGCTGTTTGATCCTGTGTAAGAATGTCAAGTTTAGCACTCCTTTGGTTATTAAAGGAAATCAGTTGTTGAAAGACAATATTCAGAGCTACGATCTCGAGCTCATGGAGCGATAGACTGAAATCCAACAACCGATAGATGGTCGATACCGCACTCGAAGCATGAATCGTCGCACACACCAAGTGACCCGAGAGGCACGCTCTGATGGCCGCCTGTGCTTCCTGAGGACTACGTATCTCACCAATGACAATGATGTCAGGATCATGCCTTAACAGCTGCTTGATGCCACTTTGGAAGTCAAAACCGCTCACCTGGTTCACCTGCATCTGCATAATGTTGTCATAAATCCGCTCAATCGGATCTTCAATGGTATAGATAGATTTGTTTATGACATCCTTCAAGCCAGTAAACATGGTCGTCGATTTGCCAGAGCCAGTCGCCCCCGCAAACAGAATCAAACCATTCTCCTTCTCAAGCAACTGCTTGATTAAGTCAATCTCATCCTTTTGATCCGAAATGTCTTCCAGGCTTTGGATAGGTGAAAGATTCAAGATCCGTAACACACCGCTCTTGGTACTCAGGGTCTCCATCGCAGAGAAGCGACAATACCAAGTCTTGTTATGAACCACATATTCAAATGTTCCCGTCTGTGGCAACATCGAAACAGACAGGTTCAGGTTTGCTTTATACTTAAGATATTGATAGACCGCCAGATCTTCAGCCACGGAATAGACACTTTTCAGACCACCCAGGGTTCTTAGTTGTAAGGTACTGTTTCGGTTCTGGAAATGACAGTGAATATCGGTTGCGCTGTACGCAATCGCGGTCTCTAGCCATTTTAAAAGACGTTCTTCAACCATGCTTTCACCTCCACCTAAAGTATGAAGACTTCTTTGATGTTCCTATGAAAAGTAATGTGTTACAATACCAACGAAAGGAAGGCACTATGATAAGTTTGAAATCAGAAAGAGAAATAGAAGCAATGAAAAAAGCAGGTGAACTGCTTGCTTACATACATTCACAAATCAATGAAGTCATTGCCCCAGGCATCACAACTTGGGACATTGAAGAACTCAGCCATAAAATTATGAAACAGCATGGAGCTACTGCCCAGCAGATTGGTTACAATGGCTATAAATACGCAACCTGTGCCTCCATCAATGACGAAATCTGTCATGGCTTCCCTCGCAAGAAACCACTGCTCAATGGCGATATTGTCACGATTGACATGGTTGTCAACCTCGATGGCTATCTTGCTGATAGCGCTTGGTCTTATGGCGTTGGTGAAATCGATGACCTCTCAAAAAAACTACTCGATGTAACAAAAAAGAGCCTTTATCTAGGCATTGAACAAGCTAGAGTGGGCAATCGTACTGGTGATATTGGCGCTGCCATCCAGACGTTTGTTGAAGCAAATGGTTTCTCCGTGGTCAGAGAGTTCTCTGGGCATGGCATTGGTCAGGAAATGCATGAAGACCCCATGATCCTTCACTATGGTCATCCCCATAAGGGAGTCCGCTTGCAAGAAGGTATGGTCATTACGATCGAACCGATGGTGAATGTTGGTCATTGGAAGAGTACGCTGGATGACAACGGCTGGACTGCCCGCACAAAGGATGGAAGTCTGAGTGCTCAGTTTGAACACACCCTTGCTATTACGGCCGATGGACCGCTGATTTTGACCGAAAAAAAATAGAAACGATGGATATCATTTCTATCAGTATTGTCCATTCAAGAATGGATTCATCATTTTCTCATAACTGAGTCTGGTTCTCTCACCATGACCCGGTAGTAAGGTAACATCTCTCTTTAATTCTTTGAAGAATTGGAGAGATTTTTTCATGGTCTCCATAGAGCCGCCAGGTAAATCAGTACGACCGATAGAGTTCTTGAAAATACAATCACCCACAAACGCCAAATCATCGATAAATAGCGTAATGGAACCGGGCGTGTGACCACCTGTCAAGACCACATCAAAACTAAACTCACCGATGGTTAAGGGCCCTTCCACAATGGTTTCATAGGGGCTTTTCACCACAAAGGATTCATTCATTTGCTCTGAAGCATTCAGGTAAGGATTACTTAAATACTCTTCATCCAAATGGTGAATATAGATTTTTGGCGAATAAAGCTCATAGAGAGCATCTACAGCCGAGATATGATCATAGTGGCCATGCGTCAGCACGATCGCATCAATCACCCAGTCACTTTTTATCTTCCCTAATAAGGCAGACATGTCATTACCCTTATCCATTGAAGGATCAAAGATAATGACATGGTTGTTTTTCTCTAAAAGGTAACAGTTGGTTTGAAGCGGATTCAAAACAATTGAATACAACATCATGACCTACTTCTTTTCGCGATGTACAGTCATTTTGTTTTCACGTGGGCAAAATTTCTTATATTCGACACGAGTAGGATGTTTACTCTTATTCTTTGTTGAAATATAGTTTTCTTCGCCACATTCAGTACATTTAAGTGTAATGTTTTCTCTCATTGCACAAAACCTCCTTCAATCTTTATAATAATATCATAAATCGCATAAAAATACACTAATGGTTTTTAGCATATGCGTTAATTGCTTCTTCGACCATCGCACTGCACCCATTTTCCACGATACGGTCGGCCACATAATACGGAGCCATGCAAGAAATCGCAATCTTGGGATCATCATACGGGGCATAAGCCACTAGGCTATTGGAAGAAACTTCAATGGCCACATTGGCCTCATTACGCAACACAGCATCCGTAAATGGATCCCGCGCAATATCCTGTGACGTTCCCGTCTTGGCAGCAGTAGGCCATGCCGCATCCCCTAAGGATGAACAGTAGCCATCGGTAACACAGAGCCTAAAGCCCTGCTGGACCCGCTGTATCGCCTGCTCATTATCCAGTGAATTAAGAATTCGAACTTGATTCTCATAGACAACCTCATTGGTCAGAGGATTGTAGGCATCACTCACAAAGCGCAAGGCATAGCGATACTTGCCATTGGCAATGGTACTGACATACTGATTCAGTTGAATCGGGGTATACGTATCGTATTGTCCAATCGCGAAGTCAAGCAGATTACCGGCTAGACCGGAAGTTGATTTATATCCGGTTCCCTCGTTAGGAACATCAAGTTGTGTGGACACGCCTAAACCAAACTGGGAGTAGTAATTACGCATCGTATCGACCGTTCCCTCCTGTAAGTAGAGAGGTTGGTTGTAGGCATAGTTGCCTTTCCCCAATCGTATGACGACATTGAACATGTAAACGTTCGAGGAAAGTGATAAGGCTGTCAGATCATCAACAGTTCCCAGATCGACATAGGACGCCTTCGGAGGCGTACCCTGTATCTTCAAGGGGGCATCGTAGATCGTTTCACCGGGGCTAAACAGCTTTTGATCAAGTCCCATATAAACCACGGCACCCTTAATGGCAGAACCCACAGGATATGAATCCAAATAAGTGGAATTCGAGGAGTTGTAATAGTTTCCCTCTTTATCCTTCTTAATGGCAACGGATGCGAGAACATCACCGGTCGTTGGATCGGATGCCACCAAGTAAAACTTGTTGAAATAGCGATGGTTCGTATCTGATTCCTTGCTCTTCAAGAACTCAATCATGGCCTTCTCAAGGTGATTTTGGTAGTCGATATCAATGGTGGTTCGCACGGTAGCCCCAGGTTGTCCATCATAGATGGTTTCAATCTGAGCGTACCCTTCATCATCATAGACTAGTGT
>JAAZEC010000163.1 GCA_012512495.1 Erysipelothrix sp. | reverse complement strand
GTATTCGCTAATTTTTCAAGTAGAATGGCTTCGTATTCCTTAGGAACATCGACCACGGCAGAACGATCTTGAATGATGATCTTGCCGATTTCTTTACCTCTGAATGAGCCCGCTTCCGCGAACGCTGACACTAAGTGTGCTGGAGCGACGCCATGGCGTTTCCCAACATTGACCATGATACCCACGAAGTTTCCTTCACGACGTGAAGAAGTTCTGTCACTTCTTTGTGGTTTAGAGGTTGATGTTGCGACGGGATTAATAGCCCGTAGGGTGAAGTTTTCAGCGACTTTTGATAAGAGGCCGGCAACAATTTCATTGGAGGAATAACCTTGTTCGTACAGGGCATCGAGGATTTCTTCAAGATAAGCGGAAGGCTTCTTGAGTCCTGATTGGATTTCCTGATCCACAAGCTTCACTGTTAAACTTGAGAGTTCCTTTTGTGTTGGTGGGCTAGCGATTTCAATCGGATGTTTGGTGTGGCGCTCAATGTCCTTGATCGAACCCTTTTGACGAGGTGTGATTAGGGAGATAGCGGTACCTTCACGTCCGGCACGTCCGGTTCTACCAATACGGTGAACGTAGTATTCAATCTCATTAGGGACATCGTAGTTAATGACCATATCCATGGAGTCGACATCGATTCCGCGTGCGGCGACATCGGTACAAATTAGTAGGTCGACTTTCTTCTCCTTGAAGCGTTTCATGACCGAGGAGCGCATTTCCTGTTTCATGTCACCATGAATGGATACGGCTTTATATCCTTGGGAGTTGAGTTCGGTGGTCAACTCATCGACCATCTTCTTCGTGTTACAGAAGATCATGGTTGATTCAGGTTGATTGACTTCTAAGAGTTGAATCAACAGGGTGTTTTTTTCATAGGGCATGACATAGTAGCCAATTTGCTTGATTGAATCTAGTGTCAATTGTTTGGAAGAGAGTTTGATGTGTGTCGCGTCTTTTTGAATTTTGGCTGCTAAAGTTTGAATGGCTTTAGGCATGGTGGCTGAGAAAAGAACAGTTTGTCTTTCTTCGGGAAGCGATTTGAAAATCTCTTGGACTTCTTCAAGGAAGCCCAT
The DNA here is from genome assembly GCA_012512495.1 of Erysipelothrix sp. Lineage (GTDB taxonomy): Bacteria > Bacillota_I > Bacilli_A > Erysipelotrichales > Erysipelotrichaceae > JAAZEC01. The sequence continues at coordinate 3,780 of JAAZEC010000163.1, read as the reverse complement.
GTTTAGCATTTCGTCGGCTTCATCGAGAACGACCATGTTACAGTTGTCAAAACGAAGGGTTCTGCGGCGGATATGATCCAATAGGCGGCCCGGTGTCGCAATGACAATGTCACTGCCTTTACGGATGTCGGCAATTTGACGGTCAATTGGTTGACCACCATAAACACTGACAATACGGATGCCATCTTCGTAGCGGGCAAACTTTCTCATTTCTTCACCGACTTGTAAACAGAGTTCACGGGTTGGTGCTAAGATTAGAGCGCGCGTCTTGCGGGTATCTAGGGGTTCGATATTATTAAGGATGGGCAAGCCAAAAGCAGCTGTCTTGCCACTGCCGGTGTGTGATTGTCCTAGGACGTCTTTGCCTTCGATAAGAAGTGGAATGGTTTGAGCCTGTATTTCGGAAGGTTCAGTATAACCCATTTCGCTTACGGCTTTTAAGAGTGTATCTTTTAAATGTAAATCATTAAATGTCATAAAAATCTCGCTTTCTAGCCTGTTGATTATAACACATCTAAACTAAAACTAAACATTAACTCGCTTTTATGTTAAGATATGAGCATAACCGACGAAAATGAATTGAATTCTGGCAATCTTTAGAGAGTGAACGGGTGGTGAAAGTTCATGAAAACCAGTATTTATTGACACATTGGAGGTTGAATGCTGAAGTTAGTAGGCATTTACGTTCACCGCGTTAAGGTTTCAAGTTGAAAAAGTAAGGTGGTACCACGCTACAAGCGTCCTTGTATCATCTTTTTTATTACCATGTAAGGAGGAAATCCATGGCACAATTTCAAGGTCCAAGAGGCACCAACGATTTATTTGGTGAGGAAATGACCCAATGGCATTTAATCGAAGAGAGAATCAGAGAGTTTGCTCACCTGTACCAATTAGAAGAAGTCAGGACTCCCATCTTTGAACACACGGAGGTCTTTGCCCGTGAGAATGACTCATCCGATGTCGTGAACAAGGAAATGTACACCTTTGAAGATAAAGGAGGCCGCTCCCTCACGCTCCAACCAGAAGGGACCGCCGGTTTAGTTAGAGCCGTCGTACAGCACAAGCTGTATGCCAATCCCGAACCGGTTCAGAAGTTCTTCTACCAAGTTCCAGTGTTCCGTTACGAGAGACCTCAGAAGGGGCGCCTAAGGATTCACCACCAGTTTGGTGTTGAATTCATCGGGGACAAAAATCCATTAGTCGATGTCCAAGCGATTCAGTTAGGCATCAGGCTTACCCAATCCTTTGGTCTGAAGAATCTGAAGCTCCATATCAATACCCTAGGGGACGATGAGAGTCGGGCTAACTACCGCACCGTGCTTCAGGATTACTTCCGTCCACACCTGGGCGATCTCTGTGAGGATTGTCAGCGCCGCTTTGAACAGAACCCACTGCGCATCCTTGATTGTAAGATCGATGGTGACAAGCCGATGGTTAAGGAGAGCCCAAAAATGAGCTCCGCTTTAAACAAAGAATCCGCTGACTATTTCAATGAAGTCCTGAGATTATTGGATATTGCTGAAATAGACTATGTGCTCGATGAGTTTCTGGTCAGAGGTCTAGACTACTATACTCACACGGTCTTTGAGGTCATCTCTGAAAGTGAAAAGATGGGCTCACAGGCAACGGTCTTCGGCGGTGGACGCTATGATCACCTGGTCGAAAGCTTAGGTGGACCTTCATTGAGTTCAGTAGGATTTGGGATGGGTATTGAAAGACTCTTAGTTACCTTAGAAGCCGAGGGCATAGAGCTGACCAGAGAGAAGAATCTGGATGTGTATGGCATCTCCTTAGGGAGTGATGCCAATCAGTTGATGATGAAGCTAGCGGATCAGTTGCGCACTGAGGGCATCAGTGTGGAGATGGATGTTGCCAATCGCTCCATGAAGGCACAGTTCAAGTCTGCCGATCGTAGTAATGCCAAGCTGTTACTGATTCTGGGCGACCAGGAGCTAGAGAATGGCACGATTCGTCTCAAGAACACCTTAACGCAGCAACAAGAAGAGGTCGAGTTATCTCAAATAATCAGTGCTATTAGAAAGCAATTAGAGGATATAAAATGAAAAGAACACACAACAATGGTGAGCTAAATCAAGCTCATGTTCAACAGGAAGTCAGCCTGGTCGGTTGGGTCGCTAAGAAACGAAACTTCGGCTCCATTATTTTCATTGACTTAAGAGACCGCTATGGTATTACACAACTGGTCTTCAATGAGGAAGAAATGCCAGAGTCTAACTCACTCAAGAAGGAGTACCTGATTGAAATCAGTGGGATCGTTGAGAAACGTCAGGATCCCAATCCAAAACTATCAACAGGGGAGATTGAAGTCAAAGTCCACGAGTTGACTGTCATCAATACCGCGAAACAAACACCTTTGTTGATTCAAGATGATACGGATGCGCTTGAAGACACCCGTATGAAGTATCGCTATCTGGATTTACGCCGTCCTACGATGCAACGCAAGCTGATTGAGAGAGCTAAAGTCACCTCCAGTATGAGGCGCTACCTCGATAGTCTGGAGTTCATTGAAATTGAGACCCCAATGTTGACTAAATCAACCCCTGAGGGAGCCCGCGAGTACCTCGTTCCTTCACGTGTCCATCCAGGAGAGTTTTATGCCTTGGCTCAATCGCCTCAGATTTTCAAACAACTGCTTATGATTTCAGGCTTTGAGCGTTATTACCAAGTTGCCCGCTGCTTCAGGGATGAAGATTTACGTGCTGACAGACAACTAGATTTCACCCAAGTGGATATTGAAGTTTCTTTCATGGATGAAACAGAGTTTCAGACACTCATTGAAGGGATGATGAAACAAGTCCTTCAAGAGGTCTATCAGCTTGATCTAGAAGTTCCTTTCACAAGGATTCCATTCGTGGATGCGCTGAATCGTTTTGGTTCAGACAAGCCGGATGTCAGGTTCGGCTGGGAACTAATCGACTTGAAGGAAGTCTTCAAAGACTCAGAGTTTAAGGTGTTTGCTGAGAGTGAAACCATCAAGGGACTCGTGATCAAAGAGGGTGCTTCTCATACCCGTAAAGAAATCGATGGATTGACAGAACTGGCGAAGAAACATGGTGCCAAAGGCTTAGTGACTCTAAAACTTGCTGACAATACGCTAAGTGGTTCGGCCGCGAAGTTCCTATCCGAGAGCGAACAAGTCAATCTCATCAAGACCACACAGGCAGAGAACGATGACTTAATCTGTATCGTTGCCAGTGACTGGGAAACCACCTGTAATGCCCTAGGAGCGCTCCGTCTCTATTGCCGTGACAAGTATGAGTTGGTCGATAAGAATGAGCTCGCCTTTGTCTGGGTCAATGAATTCCCAATGTTTGAATACGACGCTGAAGAGGATCGCCTCATGGCTCGCCACCATCCGTTCACAAGACCTAATATCAAATCACTTGATGAACTGGTAGACAACCCACTGGGTGTTAAGGCGTTTGCCTATGACCTCGTATTGAATGGGTTTGAAGTTGCCGGTGGTTCCATGAGAATCTATGATGGTGAGATGCAGTCGAAGATCTTTGAGTTGGTTGGCTTTACGAAACAACAGATTGAGACCCGTTTCGGTTTCTTTATCGATGCCTTCGACTATGGTACACCACCTCATGGTGGAATCGCGTTCGGCTTGGACCGTTTGGCCATGGTGTTGACGGGTTCGGATTCAATTCGTGATGTCATTGCCTTCCCGAAGAACGCTTCCGCGAGGGATCCACTAACGATGGCTCCGACACCTGTTGGTGATAAAATACTTGAAGAATTACATATCGAGATAGT
>JAAZEC010000162.1 GCA_012512495.1 Erysipelothrix sp. | reverse complement strand
TGTTCTAACAAACTTTGATCGAGTAGTGCCCCGACCCTGACCCTGAAGAATTCATCAAGGTTACTGCCGTAGATGGACAAGAACTTGAGGCGCTCTAAAAGAGGTGTCTTGAGATCGAGCGACTGATTGAGTACACGCTCGTTGAATTTCAACCACGATATCTCGCGGTTCTCAAACACTTTCATGTTAGTGCTCGCTTCTGAGTACATACTTGAGTAGGTACCCTTCTCGTGCTCCTGTTTGTGAGACGACCAGTTCTTGGCAACCAAAAAACTTCATGGTTTCTTTTAAGATGATCAAGCCTGGTATGATGGTATGTATCCGGTTGGGAATTACTTTGAGGATGTTGGTCTTGGCTTCACTGGATCCATCATCGATCGAATGAAGGACCTTTAGTAGCTGTTGATAGGTGATGACATTGTCGCTGTGATTATTATGCAGGTATTGTTTCAGGTCGAGTGCGGCACGAATGGTACCTCCGACCCCGACGATTTGTTGGATATTACCATTAGGTCCATCGGGAAAGTTTTTCTTAAGCTGTTGTTGAACAGCATTTTTTATGGCCTTCTGTTCTTTGTTGGTGGGTAAGATGCCACTGACATGTTGTTTGAACATGCTCAGGGAACCCATCGTTAGGGACTTAGCGGATATGACCTTTTCGTCCTTGAAGTGAACCAGTTCGGTTGAGCCACCCCCGATATCGGTGACGAAACCTTCATTGCTACTGATATCACCACGGGAACCAAAGAAGCCTAGGTAGCCTTCGTCTTCCCCACTGATGAGGTGGATCTTGAAGCCTGTCTCTACTTCGATGGCTTGTAACACCTCTTCTGAGTTGGTGATGTTTCGTAGTGAGGCGGTAGCGAAGGGATAGAATTTCTCGATGGATAATTTATCGAGGACTAGGCGGAAACCTTTTAGAACCTTCAATAGATTGCGGAGTCCGGCACTGGAAAGCTCGTTGTTTTCAATATGACTGGCTAGTCCGGCCATTTCTTTTTCGGAGAAAAGAAACTGAAAACCGCTTTGTTTTAGTTGGTCATTAATTAAGAGTTTATAGACGTTCATTCGTACGGTATTGGAACCGATATCAATTACAGCAATCATAGGTTGTCCTCCTGATTCAATTATAGCATAGGGTACTAATCTATTGCTTTGACCTGACTAATTATCCGTGGTACACTCACTATATGTTTTAGGGGGACTACTATGGAACTACAAATACTTCAATGGATTCAAGCAGTTTTTACCAGTGATTTTCTAGATCAGTTCTTTGTAACGTATACCCGTTTGGGTGATATGGGTGAGATCTGGATCGTACTCATTATCATCCTGTTGATCAACAAAAAAACCCGTAAACTCGGGCTCTTAATGGCGATCTCGCTCTTGAGTGAATTTGTGCTCAATGACCTAATTATTAAGCCACTGATTGCTAGGCCGAGACCTTTTCAGGTCCATGAGGTGGCCTTAATCCTTGAGGCGCCAACTTCTTATGCGTTTCCTTCGGGTCATACGGCTTCGAGTTTCGCGGTCGTGATGGTTGCCTTCTTTAAGGATTACCAGTTCAAATTTCCACTGATTCTGTTGGCAGCGCTCATGGCTTTCTCAAGGCTCTATCTATTTGTCCATTGGCCTACCGATGTGTTGGCAGGCCTACTGCTTGGGACACTGGTGGCTTATACCGTGGTGATGATTGATAAGCGACTTACAAAGCCTGCTGATTCAACAGTTTAAAACTTTTCTCTACTGTGTCGTATTCGAGTTCGAAGATGTGGCCTAGCCCATTGGGCATACTAGGGGTACGGTAGTCTTCTATAGCTTTGTTGTTGAAGATAAAGTCGAGAACACGAGCTGTTCCTGAATGGGAGACAATGGTCAGGGAACTTAGCCCGGAGGCTACCAAATCATCACAGCATTCAATCAGTTGATTAAGATTGCGGGACTTGAATTGATTCAGGGTCTCGCCTTTTTTATAGGGCTTTTCACTGAGGAATCCTTCGTAGAATACCTCGGCTACTTCGCTAATAGGTTCTGCTTCAATGTCGCCGAAGTAGACCTCGTTGAACCCTTCATAGGAACCGTATAACTCTTCCTTTTCCCCAAAGAGGATTTGGAAGGTCTGTTTGGTGCGTTTGAGGGCTGATGAAACATAGCGATCGCTCTTTGGATAATGCGTGACCTTTTTTCTCTCTTGTAACTGAGCGATTCCTGCTGGACTTAAATCGATATCGCTCCAGCCTGACATGAGCTTCTTCTTATTAAATTCTGTTTGACCATGACGTACGGTCATGATGGTTAATTTTTCTAGTGACACTGACATCCTCCGCTTCCACAGGCACAACCATTTTCTAGCAATTCTACTAAATCAACGTCAAGCCAGAATGACAGGTCTTTGACGCTTGGAAAACTCCCGGTGAGTTTCAGTTCCCCATTGATGTAGGTTAATGGTAAAGCAAGTGATTCCATACTAACAACTTCCTCAATTAATTCTATCTCATGGGAACAACAGATATCATTGAGTTGAGTAAGTAATTGCTTCTCTTGTCTACTGAGCTTATCTTGGACATGTTTGATTAAGATTTCTTGCATGAATGGCCTCCTTCACCTAAGTTTAAGTAAACCAGATTGACTTGTCAATCAATGGCCATGAAGCTGAGGAAAAGTGGAATGATACAGCTGAGTCCAGCGAATACCAAAATTTGGCTAATAGCGAAGTTTTGAATCAGAAAGCCTGATAGGACTGGGGTAATGATAATGGGGATGTTTGATGTGACGGCGGTCATGACCATATGGCCAGAGGAGCGCAGTTCGATGGGTGTGTGCCTAGCGACCATTCTTTTTTGGACCAGCAGTAGAAAGGGAAAGATAATGCCTTGTAGAAGGGATATGATGATGATCTGTTGGGAACTATCAGCGAGGCCATAGAGCACAAAGCGCAGCGCAATGATACAGGAGACAAAAATCAAGATCTTCTTGCCGCCAAACTTGGCGATGAAGAAGCCGCCTCCGACCATGAGGACCATTTCGCTGATGGCTTGGAGTGACCAGAACTGGCTGATATCGCTGCTTGTTGCTTTTAGTTCTAAGAGACGGTCGATGACGGTGAGTCCGCTGAGGTTGTTGATCATGAAGAGCCAGAAGAAAATAATGAGCATGAGCACGTATTGCTTGTTTTTGAAAAGCTTTTGAATGTCTTTGGTATTGATGGAGAGTGCCGTGAGTGACTTGGGGGGTGCTGGCATAAAAATCATGAGTGAGACGTCAAGAATCATGAGTAGGCCAACGACTTTTCCAATGACATGATAGCCACCTTGGTTGACGAGGATTGAGACTAAGTAGGCTCCGATGGCCCAACCTAGTGAACCAAAGAGTCGTAGGATTCCGAAGTGCTTCTGGGTCTCTTCGTTGATTTCATAGATCCAGCTCTCGAGCAGGTTGGAGACGACACGAAAGAGCGCCACGGCTAACATAATTAGCACAAAATATAGCGAAATACTTTGATTAATCCATCGAGTATAACCTAGAAAGCTAAATAGACCAAACATCAAATGAACGATGATGGTGATTCCTTTAATCATCTGATAGCGATCAGAGAGATAACCGGTAAATAGTTGGACAACAATAGCGATAATGGCGGAGCTGGTGAGGACCAGACCTCTGCTTTGAGCATTAATGCCGAGACTTTCCATGTAGGGTATAATTTGGGTATAGACGAGTGCGTATCCGACGAATCCTACAAAGAGGGTTAGTGAGACAATCGTGAGCATTTTGAGGTTCTTTATTTTCATATTCCTCCTTGAAAAACTTGAAATTAGTCAGAAATAAGGTATGATTGGATAGTAGAGAGATTAAGGAGAATTTATGCATCAGATACTAGAAACAGTCATTCCCATCTTAATGGAAGTGCTAGAAGTTATTGCGGTTATTGTCTTGGTTATTGGCACGGTTAAATCGGTTATTATTTTCATTCAAAATTATTTTACAGATAAAGAAGACCGCATTATCAGAGAAATGGCGAGCAGCATGTCATTGGCTCTGGAGTTCATCCTCGCAGCAGAGATTCTTCAGACGCTGATTGTCGATGATCGTAACCAGCTCATCACCATGAGTGTGTT
>JAAZEC010000161.1 GCA_012512495.1 Erysipelothrix sp. | reverse complement strand
ACCTGGCATAACATGTCATATGGCTACGAAGTCCTTAAACCAGAGAAATTCCATACGAATGTGGTTTCACTGAAGAGAGATCTGAACTATTGGATCCAGAACAGTCAGGAACATGGCATTCACCCACCTATGTATTGGCATAACCATGATCACCCGCGAGTACTGAGCCAGTATGGTAGCCTTGAATTTCATCGTGAGTCCGGATCGATGCTGGGGATGGTCCTGTTGAGCCTTCCCGGCACACCTTTCATCTACAATGGTGAGGAAATCGGCATGAGTAATGTCGACTATACCAATCCCGATGATTTCAAAGATGTTAGCACTCGTAACTTCTTCAAGGACCACGCACACCGTCTGTCGATGGAAGAAATGATGAACCACATTCGTTACACTGGCCGTGATAATGGGCACACGCCTATGCAGTGGAGTGGAAACGAACATGCCGGTTTCAGTACCACAACACCTTATCTGAAACTCGTTAGTAACTATCCTGAAATAAATGTTGAGAGCCAACAAAAACAACCCGACTCAATTCTTAATACCTATCGTACGATGGCTAAGATCCGTAAGGATAACAGCGAGCTGTTTGCTTATGGAAGTTTTGAACTGGTTTCTGCCAGCCATCCTGACTTGTTCATCTTCAGAAGGACCTACCAAACGAGCAGTGTCCTACTGCTTGCGAATTTCAGAGACTACGCTGTTGACTACGAAATCCCTACAGACCTACCGGTTATTTTTCATAACTATGAGCAGTTGGATTCAACCACACTACAACCTTTTGAATGTATCTTGTTTAAAGAATCATGATCTACTTCATTTGTTCTAAGCCTAACCAACAATTAATCATTGAAGAGCTGATAGATTCGATTGCTGCTGGGAGCGAATTGCGTTTTACTGATGCCACGAGAGGGACCATTTTCCTTGATAAGAAGGATATCTCTTCGTTTCAGTTACTTACCCAACAACTTCAGGCCGAGGGACCCTTTACGTTGACGATGCTACAAAGCGTCAATAACGAAAAGCTTTCTAATAAAGTCCTTGATTACCAACACCAACTCTTTTCGGGCTCCTATCGAGACCTCAATGAACTCCTTATTATTGCGATGAATCAGCAGAATCAGGAGATTTTAAGCGAGTTCGTCAGTTTTTATAACAGCCTTCCTCAGGAGCACCTGGAGTTTGCGAAAGAGCTCATAAAGAATGGTGGAAACGTTGTTAAAACGGCAGCCTCTCTGTATTTCCATCGTAATACGATTACGAATCGACTCCAACAATTTGAGAACCTGACGAATCTTGATTTAAGAGATGCCAATCACCGCCTCCTTTTGAGGCTATTGGACATCTACATTCACAATGTGCGCGATGCACAAGACAACTAATTCTATTAGTTTATAATAGGAAACAAGAGGTGATTTACATGGCAACACTAAGTTTTGAAAACGTAAATAAGGTATATGACAATAACGTACAAGCAGTATTTGACTTTAATCTTGAGATAGCGGACAAAGAATTTATCGTCTTTGTTGGACCTTCTGGTTGTGGAAAATCAACAACACTAAGAATGGTCGCTGGTCTTGAAGATATTACTTCAGGAATCATTAAGATTGATGATCGTATTATTAATGATGTCCCACCAAAGGATAGAGATATCGCAATGGTGTTCCAATCCTATGCGCTTTATCCACACATGACCGTCTATGACAACATGGCGTTTGGTTTAAAGATTCGTAAGACTCCTAAAGATGAAATCGAAAGAAGAGTCACGGAAGCCGCGAAGATTCTTGAAATCGAAACCTATCTTAAGCGTAAACCAGCAGCCTTATCAGGTGGTCAGCGTCAACGGGTCGCCCTAGGTCGTGCTATCGTTAGAAATGCACAAGTATTCCTAATGGATGAACCACTATCCAACTTGGATGCGAAATTAAGAGTCGCGATGCGCTCTGAAATTATCAAACTGCACCATTCACTTGACTCAACAACTATCTATGTTACCCATGACCAAACAGAAGCCATGACCATGGCCTCACGTATTGTCGTCATGAAAGATGGCTATATTCAACAAGTAGGATCTCCTAGAGAAATCTATAACAATCCTACCAATGTCTTTGTCGCTAACTTTATCGGCTCACCAGCCATGAACTTCCTTAGGGGTCAAATCGCTAATGGTAAGATCAAATTCGGTTCTAAGGAAATCACGATTCCTGGGATGTATGCCGATTCATTGAAAGCCTACGACAATAAAGAAGTCATTATGGGTATCCGTCCAGAGGATATTCACTATGAAGGAATCGTTGCTGATGCCTTCCCGGATACACCTTTCGATTTCAATGTCGAAGTCAGTGAATTGTTAGGCCATGAGTTCATCCTTCATGGAAGCTTTGCGGGTCAACCACTCCTTGCTAAAGTATCCGCTCGTGTCGATGTCCATCCTGAGGAAACTCTCAAGCTGGCCATGGATGTGTCAAAACTGCATTTCTTCGATGCTGAGACTGAAGTCAAAATTAAGTAACAGATAACAAAAACCAACTCAATGAGTTGGTTTTTGTTATCTGTTATTCTAAGGTAATCTCGATGAGCTTCACTTCACCCTTCTTCATAGGGACCCAGAGTGATTGGTATTCATCAAGCGCATACTTAATGTTGAGCGGTTGGCTACTCGCAAAGACTTCCTTAATCGACACATTGGACTTGAAACGATCCGGTATAGGAATCAAGAACACTCTATGCGTCTGATCGTGAATGAAGTCAGTGTTAGCAATCGCAACCAGTATTGATTTTTCATTTCGATAGGCAAAGGCTGCGCTCTGTACACCGGGATGTTCAAATGTTAGCGAATAAGTCCTGCTGCGATCCAACATAGCGTCAAGGTATTGATTCCTAATCGCTACCACTTGTTCGCTCTTCTCAATGATTTCGAAACGATCATACTCACTGGTGTTAAAGGAATAGTAGTCGAACAAAGCAAGCTTGCCGACATAAGGTGTTTCGCTATTAACATCCAAGCCCGTATTCATCGGAACATCTTCATAAAACTCTTGACCAGAGTTTATAAAAGGAATGGCATTAGGTATGAAGTAATTGAACAGTGTAATCATTTGGGCAACGACCTTACCACCTGCTCGAGAAGCAAGTCGAGGAGAGTCATGTGTTTCCCCACAAGCAAAGACAGGTAGGGCAACGTTTTGGGCACCATAGACATAGCGGTTAAAGCTACCATCACTAATCCTCGGCAGCTGCATAAAGCCATCGCCAATAATCATGTTATAACCGTACTCTTTCTGAGTACCCGCATTCCTGATGTCCAACTCTTCAGCGATGAAGGTGAAATTGGGATCAATCAGACGTGCTTTACGAACGATCTGTGCCACCAATTCCTTCGGTAAGGCGTGGCCCATATCGATACGAGCACCATCAATGCCATACTCTTCTTGGAAATACGGGATGATATTGGAGATAAGTTCCCATAGCTCAGTGTTCACAACTGATCCAGGATTCAAACTAGACTTCGCAATATCAAACAACAAATAAGGTGCGACCTCGAAATCGAGATTGTCCAAATAGGGTTGTGAGTTAACCGGGTGATCCATGTACATTCTAAAGTAAGTGACGTCATTCCAAGCTGGTTGTGGATCGTTGATATGGTCGCTAAAAGCAAACGCTACGGTACAGCCAAAGGTACTTTCGATCAATCCTAAGACATCCGTTTTATCACTAACGGTCGCCACTAGATTGGCCCACTTGATTGAATCTTGTTCCTTTGGATTGAGGACAAACTGTTTCAGATGGTTAACAACATCTTCGCTCTGGAATAAGTCACCAAAGTATTCTTCCTTAGGTACCAATGAGGGCCCCAGTTTATCAACCACAGGAGGGTGATAGCCATCCTTCGCTTCAACGTTGATCCAGTAGAACCATTCAGGATGGTCCAGAATGTAATCGGAATGTCTCGAGTTAGTCCTAGGAATAATATCAATGACCACCTTGATGTCCATGATATGGCATGCTTCTACTAGCGCCTTAAACTCAAGTTCGGTAGTGGACTTATCACCCGTCAATGGATCCTTCAAGGAGTCCTCTAGTTCAAAGAAGTTCTTGACCCCATATGGTGAGCCTAGTTCGCCCTTTTTATCCTTCTTCGAGTATTTGGTGATAGGTAATAGGTAGAGTACATCAACGCCCATCTTCTTTAACATCGGTAAAATCATGAGCGTCTTCACAAAAGTACCAGTTTCTTTCAGCTGGTAAATATTGCTTTCGTTCAACTCGCCAGAACGATCGTGATCGTAGCTAGTCGATGTTCTAATCATCGATGAGTAAGCGACCGATTTCCTAATCCAATCACCACCCGTCAAGTTCTTCTCGACATGATGGATGTTGTAATAAGGCTGAGTGAAATTCATGTGCCTTAAATCTGTCTGTGCTGTAATATAGTCGATCGTGTCAATCAGGAAATCGTAAGGATTAACCATCAGATTTCCATCTCCCACAACATGTATATTTTCACTTACCTGATGTGCATTCCAGACATCGGGTATGACATAATTGAAAACCGTTTTCTGAGTCGCTTTTTCTTTAATCAAATGCTGTTTAATTTTCTTCAGTGATTTCATAGTTTCCCCTCTTCAATACTGATATTTTACATTATTTTCAATCTAGATGAAAGTTAATTGAGATATCAATTTATTTTTGATAAGATAGATTCAAACATCGGAGAAAATATGAGAAAAATAGCGCAGGTAATTATCCCCTTAGTAGTCGTCATATTAACGATTTTTGTCATAAGATACAGCATTAATATCAACGAATGTTCGCTGGAAAACACCCCAGTCTGTTTTAATATTAAAGCGGAATCTTTTGAGTTTGAACCAAACGCCTCTGTGCTAATCCGTGTTCCCAATCAAGAAGCCAAAACCCAGTTAGAAGAATTGTGGAAACAGGAGTATCCACAAGCACCCAACGTTCTACAAATAGATGTCGGCAAGGCAGTGAGTGCCGATCAAGTTAGCTCTGTCGGTGAAGATATTTTTCTACTAGAAGCCACCCACGCAGCGCTATCCATCGCTTCATTATATCCACTCAATTCGGAAATAATGCCCCTAGTCGCAAAGCAAGTCGACATAGGGCTCGCGGAAGATCTTAACCGTAATAACCCTGTCTTCATTCCAGCCTTCATCTCCGGTGATTTATTCATCATCGACCAGACCTCACTCACTAACAATAACCTCTCGGAAAATAGCCTTATCTCTTTCGAGAAAATCATACAATCACAAGCAATGTTATCTTCGAGTTACGAAGTTATCTTCCCACTCGTGTTAGACGATTTTGATACGCTCTATCCACTACTCACCATCGATAACTGGTATCCTTTCTCAAACTATGAACTTAGTGATGCTAACTTCGACAGCGAACACTTCCTCAATGGACTCAAGTTCATTGAGACACTAGGCAACACCATCTGGGACACAAAGAATCCCACCAACGATCCCAATCATTTCGTCTGGCAGTTTGACACCGTCCTCGTCGAACAAACCAGTCCTATCTCTCTAAGTAAGCCCTATGTCGACCTTGAGTTTATTCAATCAATCACCCAAAGCGACTACCTATTCACTGCCTACCCACGCTATAATGATATTCAGCCCAATCACATCGCTTCTGTAGAAGGGTGGGTCATGCATGAAAGTACCCGCTACCCATCAGCCGCCCACGAAGTATTAACTTTCCTTCGTTCCCCATCCGCGACACAAATCATCACCAATACCACCGACAAGATTCCAGCCATCAATTCCCAACAGCTCAGAACCATCGATATCCCACTGGACAAGTCCCAACAAGCACTAGGTCATAATCAAGCCCGTACCAAACCACTCGTAGCGATACCCAATCATTCAGATAAGTTACTATGGGACGTTTTTGATGATATCGACATTGTCGAGACCATCAAAGAGGTTTATGCGCACAGAATGACCCCAGAAGAAGCCCAGGATGAGATTGTTGAAAACTACCAAGAATGGATAGAACAGTACCAATGAACTGGGCAGACTTCATTCAGGGACAACAGGAGTATCCCTATTTCCAACAGCTCACTCAAACCCTTCAACAGGAATTAAATGAATTTACCATCTATCCACCTCAAGAATTATGGTTCAATGCCTTCGACCAAACTCCTTTCGAGAGCACCAAGGTCGTTATCATTGGCCAAGATCCATACCATCAGCCAGGCCAAGCTATGGGGTTAAGCTTCTCTGTCCCAGAGCACACACGCCTACCCAAGAGCCTCATCAACATCTTCAAAGAGCTCGCAGATGATGAACATATCCACAACACCTCGGGTTCATTACTAAGCTGGGCACAACAAGGCGTCCTATTACTGAATACGACCCTTACCGTGCGACAGAACCAACCTTTATCCCATCAGGGTATCGGCTGGGAGATCTTCACTAGGAATGCGATTGAGCTGCTCGCTCAGAATAAACAAGATCTTATCTTCATCCTGTGGGGAAGTCACGCTAGAAAGTTCGAGGAACTAGCCCTCAAATACAACCACCATGTTATCAAGTCCCCACACCCATCACCCTTGTCAGCCTACCGAGGTTTCTTTGGCTCCAAGCCCTTTTCAAAAACAAATAAGCTATTGACTGAACTAAACATACAACCCATAGACTGGAGAACCGATTAATGAAATTTAACAACATCCAAAACGCTTTGGAAGTGCTCATGGAGCGCAATCAATTTATTACTGAATACAAGTTCGAAAACATACGTAACCTAGCCAACAGGCTTAACAACCCTCAAGATCAACTGACCATCATTCACATCGGAGGAACTAACGGCAAAGGTTCCACGACCGACTACCTCCGTTCAATCCTACAGACCCAAGGCTACAAAGTAGCCACCTTCACCTCACCTCACCTCATAAGCCACCACGACCGCTTTAAAATCAACAACATCCCAATATCCGACGAGGATCTTTTACGCCATATCAACCTAACGACACCCTACTGGGAAGAGTTCTCCATCAGTATGTTCGAGATTGATGTCTTCATCGCCGTCAACTATTTCATCGAACAAGAAGTTGACCTCGCAATCTTTGAAGTTGGACTTGGTGGTAGAATCGACGCCACCAACATCGTCAATCCAATCTGCTCAGTCATTACCAACATTGGCTATGACCATATGCAGATATTGGGGAATACTTTGGCAGAAATAGCTCATGAAAAGGCGGGAATCATCAAAGAGACCGGTCTGGTCTTAACAGGTGAAAAGAATCCAGTCCTCCTTCAGATCTTCAAAGATAAGGCTCAGCGTGAAGTCATCATGCCAGAACCAGTCAAGCACTATCAGATTTATGGCAACAGTATTGTGTACACCTATCGTGATCAACAGGTCGAGATACCTACGGTCGCGCTCTATCAAATTGACAACTCAAAGCTAGCCTACGAAACAGCGTACCAACTCAATGAACACCAGTTGGTAAAAATCAGTCAGGAATCGATTCTAACTGGTCTTAAGAATACCTTCTGGCAAGGCCGCTTCGAAAAGATGAGTGAAACACCACCTATCTTTATCGATGGGGCACACAATGAAGCGGGGATTGATGAACTAGCTAAGACCCTCAGTTACTTCTATCAACCGATCACGATTGTCTTTAGTGCCTTGGAAGATAAGAACTATGATAAAATGTTAAAGAAACTAGAATTAGTGACAAACGACATTATCGTGACCGAGTTCACTTTCAAGCGAGCATCAACCACCGAGAATCTTGCGAAAAACCACAAGGTTCAATCCATCAAAGACTATAAGGAAGCGATCGAACAAGGTATCAACCATGCGGAGGCTGGAGGGGGAATCCTCGTAATAACCGGCTCTCTCTACTTCATATCAGACGTCAGACAATACCTAAAGGAGAGATAATATGCCAATATTTGCGCAAGTAGCCATTGTAGCATTCATGGTCGTCTTAGGGATTTTCATTTTTCGATACACCAAGTTCGAACTGAAAACACAAACCCTCACTCTCGTATCCATGCTGATTATAATTGCGATAGCCTTAGGAACCCGCTATCTCACCATCTCGCTACCAATCTTTGGACCCGAGAGTTTTGAAATCAAGTTCGACACCATCCCCATCATGTTTGCCGGAATCCTCTTCGGACCAGCCTGGGGCTTCATTGCCGGACTCACAACCGACCTATTACAACTCATGTTCTCAGGAGTCGCCTATCCGTTTTTCGGCTTCACCCTGAACCTAGTATTAACCGGTGTCATTGCTGGCTTTGTGTTCTCAAATAAGAACAAGCTCTCAGCCAAGTTCATGACCTTCTTGACCCAGACCTTC
This sequence comes from Erysipelothrix sp., assembly GCA_012512495.1. Classification (GTDB taxonomy): domain Bacteria; phylum Bacillota_I; class Bacilli_A; order Erysipelotrichales; family Erysipelotrichaceae; genus JAAZEC01. Next base: position 1,248 of record JAAZEC010000161.1, on the reverse strand, counting down.
ATCGCCATCGTTAGCGTCATTGCCATCATGTATTTGAGTCTCAACAACACCATCCGCTTAAGCGGTGAGGTCTTCACGCTGACGCTTCCCATCAAGATTATCTCCAGCCTCGTTATCTTTGTCTTAGCCTTCATTATTATTATTTACCTTTACAGAATCCAGAACCATATTGAAGATGAGAAAGAGAAGTTCTTCATGTCCCGCTTCACGACCGTCGTGGTCCTATGCGAAGTCATCATCCAGATGATACTCACCTCACTATGGCTCTCCATCATGTTTGAATTACCATGGATTGTCTACATGGCCCCTCGCGTTGTCGAAGCCATTCTGATGATTTTCGTCTACGTCGTCATTGGACAGTTGCTCTATCGTCTGGTTTTCAAGCGATTGCTCTCAAACTACCACGAACAAAGCTAGCTTTGTTCTTTTTTTGACAAATCATTTAACAAATGTAAGCGGTTATATTGTATAATAAAATAAAGAACAGGTATAAGGAGGAACGTACAAATGGTTAAAAACACAATGATTGCCATGATACTTGCGGGCGGAAGGGGCTCGCGGCTTTTTGAGCTAACAGAAAAAGTCGCCAAGCCTGCGGTTACTTTCGGAGGAAAGTACCGAATAATTGACTATCCGTTAAGTAATTGTGCCAATTCCAGCATTAATGTCGTAGGGGTTTTGACACAATACGAAAGTATTTTCCTAAACTCATACGTCGCCCAGGACCAACGATGGGGTCTCGATGGTCGGGACAGCGGCATCTATGTCTTGCCACCACGTGAAAGAAACGATGGGTTCGGCCTCTACTTAGGAACGGCGGATGCGATCACACAAAACATCGACTTCATTGACCAAATGAATCCTGAACATGTGTTAATCCTCTCTGGCGACCACATCTACAAGATGGACTACGCCAAGATGCTAGAGTGTCACCTAAACAATAAAGCCCTAGCAACCATTGGCGTCTTGGAGGTATCACTAGAAGAAGCCTCACGCTTTGGTATCATGAACGTTGACGAAGATGATGTCATTATTGAGTTTGAAGAAAAGCCAGAAAAGCCTAAATCCAACCTTGCTTCAATGGGTATCTATATCTTCGACTGGCTAATACTTCGCAAGACACTCCTGGCCGATAAGAAGAATGAGAAATCAAACCACGATTTTGGTAAAGACATTATTCCCGAATACATACGATCAAATAAGAAGCTTCATGCCTACCGCTTTAAGGGCTACTGGAAAGACGTCGGT
>JAAZEC010000160.1 GCA_012512495.1 Erysipelothrix sp. | reverse complement strand
GGCGGTATCCATCAACTATTAGAAAGCGAGACAACAAAATGATCCAGATAAAGAGGGAAGTAAACACTAATTTTGAATCCTATTTGTTCGCGACAACCTATTACAATAAGACTCAGCGCTATCCAGAGAAGTTCAAGAACACCAGCGATAGTGAACAAATAGATGCCATCTACGAGAAGGGTCAACCACTCATGGATGAGATAGAAACAAGCTATCCGGAAATTGTTAAGCTATTTGAGTTATTTTCACCGGATAATCTGGGCACTACCTTTATGATGAACCCATACTTCATCCATTTGGACACGGCTCCACCAGCAACGACTATTCAGGAAACGATAGAAAAGCACGTCAATAACATCTTGGACTCCGTCCCTGACGCAGTGATTGAAGAGAACATGTCACTCTATCAGATGGTGTCCCAGTTTGATTATGAGAGTGCCATCAAATGGCAATTGATTCAGATCTTCGAAGAGGCGGACAGGCTCTATCCGTTGTTTATTGAAGTGTTAAAGAAAGTGAAAACATTTCTTCAACCTCGGTTAAAAGCCTTTGATAAGGAGTTAGAGCTGTTTTATGAAACCTGGCAGGCCATTGAGCAAGGTGAGGGTATCCAACATTATGTCAAGGACCAATTCAACCTGGACTATCCCTTAGAGAACTATGTTATCTATCCCAGCATCATTGGCAACTTCCAGGGTGTCTTTCTCGATGAGTGCTGTTACTTAGGGTTGAAGCTCAACCTCAGTCGTAAGCACGAGGAAAACTTCAAAAGCGCGCTACACATCATGAAGAACTTAGGGGACAGCACCAAGTTAGAGATACTCACGATTCTTAAGGATCAAGAGCTATACGGAAAAGAGCTGGCTACGGCTATGAACCTCTCTTCCGCAACCATCTCTTACCACATGCAGGAGCTGCTCAATGAGGGCATCATCATCGTCCGTTCGGATGAATCGACCAATCGAATCTACTACACCACTAACAAAGAGAACGTCATCAAAGCGCTCCAGTTAATGATGAAACATTTCTGCTAGTTTAACAAAAAGGGGCTGTAACGAATAGAAAGCCCTAAAAACCAAAAAGCCACAATCTCCTAAAGAGAAACATGGCTTTTTTGATATAGTTTATTTGTGGAAAAAAGTGAATTACAATTTGATTATAAATCAGTTCAGCTGATATTGCCAATGGATTATGAACAAATTATAGACGATTGTGATTCGGTTGTGAGCTTTAAAGAAGTTGTGGGAGGTTTGTATTTAAGAAAATACATTACAACTTCTTCTAAGGGCAGACATGAATACGATCCTGAAGTCATGCTTCAGCTGATACTCTTTGGGTTTATGGAGAATATCCGAAGTCTAAGACAACTTGAGAAAGCGTGTCGGACCGACATTCGCTTCCTCTATCTGGAAGATCGAATCAAGCCTAGTTTTATGGCTTATCAGCGCTTTATTGATACCAAGTTGAAAATATCCATTGATGATATCTTTACGGTGATTAATCAGTTCTTAATTGAAAAGGAGTCCATTAATACACAGATTCTTTCGGTAGATGGAACCAAGATTGAAGCCAATGCACGGAAGATCAGTTTTGCTTGGAAAAAGGCTATTCTAAATTACCAAAGTAAACTCTTTATCAAAATCACCAAGCAACTGAGGTCCCTTCGACAAGATCTGCCAGGGTTCCACTATGACATTCAAGACTCGTATCAAGCAGGTTCACTCACTGCTGTCTGTCAACAGTTGGAGGCCCATATAGAAAAAGAAGGGATCAACTTTGTCTATGGTCAAGGTCATCGAAAAAGCAGGATTCAACGACACTATGAGCTTCTTAAGAAACATCGTATCCTACACTAGGAATGATAGCCTACCTTGATCATTCAAAAGATATTTTTGTGTGCT
>JAAZEC010000159.1 GCA_012512495.1 Erysipelothrix sp. | reverse complement strand
TTATAATTCAAGTCTAAAGTCTCCAATTGTTAAGATTTATGATGAAAATCTTTACAATTAGTTAACAGGCTCTCAATTGGTGTACAATATCGCTATGAGGTGAAAATTATGACATTCAAAGACTATCCATACAGTCGCCCAGAGTTAGAAGATTTCAAAGCTGACGCACAAGAAGTATTCAATCAGATGGACGACGCACAAACCAAGGAAGATCTTCTTTCAGCCATCAAGACCTACATCGAAGAAACCAAGCAACTTCTAACGATGCAGACACTGGCTCAAATCAGGAACTCCATCGATACCCGTGATGAATTCTATGACGCTGAAATAGCCTATTGGGATGAGAACGGCCCCTTCGTCGAAGAGGTCAACAACGTCTACTATCAGAAACTGATGGCCCATCCCCTACTCGACTCCATTAAGGACGAGTTCCCTACGACCTATTTCCAGCTAATCGAAAACACTTTGCGCGTCTTCGACCCCAAGATCATTAAAGATCTTCAAGCCGAAAACAAGCTCACGACCGAATACACGAAACTGATCGCATCTGCCCAAATCGAGTTCGACGACAAGACCCTAACACTCGCCCAAATGAGGCCTTACAACGAACACAAAGACAGGAACATCCGTCAGAGTGCCTCCAATAAGGTATGGGCTTGGTTCGAGGAACATGAAAATGAGTTCGATGAGATCTTCGACTCCCTAGTCAAAGTGCGTACCCAAATGGCCCACAAGTTAGGCTTCGAAAGCTTTACCGAGATGGGTTACGCTCGTATGCAACGGTTGGATTACAATCAGGAAATGGTCGCCAACTATCGTAAACAGGTTCTCGAAGATGTCGTCCCAATCGCTAACAAACTCTATCAACGCCAGGCAGAACGCCTCCAAGTCGATAAGCTAGCCTACTACGATGTGCCACTTCAATTCCTAGACGGAAACGCTACCCCAATCGGCAGCTTCGAAGACACCATCCAAACCGGGAAAGAAATGTATCACGATCTCTCAGCGGAGACCAGTGAATTCATCGACCACATGATTGATAACGAGCTGCTAGATTTGATCGCGAAACCTGGCAAACAGTCCGGCGGCTACATGACCTACCTTTATGATTTCGAGTCCCCCTTCATCTTCTCCAACTTCAATGGTACTTCAGGAGACGTCGATGTATTGACCCACGAAGCAGGTCACGCCTTCCAAGGCTACCAATCACGCCATATCCAAATTCCAGAAGTTCACATGCCAACCTATGAAGCCTGTGAGATTCATTCCATGTCAATGGAGTTCATCACCTGGCGCTACATGGATAAGTTCTTCGGTGATCAAGCGGACAAATACCGTTTCGCCCATCTCAGTGATGCGCTCGAATTCCTTCCCTATGGTGTGCTGGTCGACCACTTCCAACACGAAGTCTACAACAACCCAGACATGACACCAGATGAAAGAAAAGCAACCTGGAAAAAGTTGGACGCACAGTATCGTCCTCACTATGACTTCAGTGACAATGAGTTCGCTGATAAGGGAACCTGGTGGTATCGCCAAGGCCACATCTTCCAAAGTCCTTTCTATTACATTGACTACACCTTGGCTCAAGTCTGTGCCTTCCAGTTCTGGAAACGATTCAATATTGACAAGGATCCAGAAGCCTGGAATGATTATTTGGCCATCTGTAAAGTGGGCGGAACTCAAAGCTTCCTAGAAATAGTTAAAACTGCCAACCTCCTATCACCCTTTGAGGATGGCACACTCAAAGCCATCATTGGTGACATTGATACCTGGCTAGAACAACATTAAGAAAAGTGGAACGACTCAAGAGAGCCGTTCCACTTTATTTAGGAAGAAGAGTCCTAATCCAAACAGGATAATGATACCCAGAATACCATAGCGTGAGGTATCAAAGAAGAATACCGAGATAACCATTAACAAGGGTCCAAAGAAATCAGCAAACTTCCCGAAGATATCGAAGAAACCGAAGTATTCATTGGATGATTCCTTAGGCACCAGCTTACCGAAGTATGAACGGGATAAGGATTGAATACCACCCTGAGCCACCCCGACAAAGGTTGCCAGTAACCAGAACTGCCACACATATTGCATCATGAAGCCCACAATGGCCGTCACAATATAGATACCAATATAAACCTTGAGAACCTTCAGCACATTGAAGCGCTTAGCAAGTTTACCCGAGAGTATCGCAAATGGGAAAGCAATAAACTGTGTGTATAACAGGGCCATGATCAACTGGCTAGAATCAATCCCGACCTCACCGCCAAAACTGGCAGATTGCGAGATAATCGTATAAACCCCATCAATATAGAAGAAGTAAGCCAGAATGAAATAGAACATCTTCTTATTGCGATAGATTTTCTTGATGGTCTCAATAACGCCACTGAAGGAATTTCTAACAAAATCTTCTGTTCTCTCTTTATAGTAAGTCTGTTTAACATTTTTTAACAAAGGAATGCTGAGCAAGCCCCACCAGACGACTGTGATCGCGAATGCTAGCTGGGTTCCCAACTGGGTCGAGATACCGAAACTCTCCCCAAACAGGACCAATGAAATTCCTAGGATGAAGGGAATCGTACTACCGACATAACCCCAAGCGTAACCAGCTCCTGAGATAGTATCCATTCTTTCATCAGTTGTAATGTCCGTTAACATGGAGTCATA
>JAAZEC010000158.1 GCA_012512495.1 Erysipelothrix sp. | reverse complement strand
TTGAAGCGCTTAATGATCTCTTTCGCATCATAAGGAAAGAAAGCCTGACGGAAGCTCTTGAAATGTTGGTTAAAGAGGATAGGCTGGTCCTTGGTTAACTCCTGAATCAGTAAGTGTCGCCACTGTGAATCTATGATATGGTTAATCTTCATCGCTACCGCTCTCCTTTTCCAACAATTATATCATGAGGCTTGCGAATAGAAGCAGTATTTAGAGACATCGTGGTGTAAATCTTTAATTCCTATCCTATTTATGTCATAATTAACAGTGAAGCAGGAGGGGTTTTATGGCAGTAGTAGAAATACTTAAAGAAATTGAAGACAGTAGGAAAGGATCAAATCAAGCGATATTCAATGGTTACCTTGAAGATTTCCTTAATGTGACTGAAAATCAAGCGCTTAAGGAAAAACTTCAACCGATTCATGATGCGTATCCTCAATTGATGATTTGTACGGAATATCGTTTTAACGTCAACAAGAAAACGATCAGTAACCAAATCATCCGCTATAAAGACGTGTTTAAATTACCTTATAATTATTTTGACGTATCAGTTATTCTTTATGGAGCCATTGAGGATAAAGAGTTTGGCATCATCATTGCGGATGGTGAAAGAAAGATTGACTATTTCCTAGCTAAGGGAATGTATTATTTATTAACTGAACAGTACGCTGTGTTTGAAGAATGTCGTAACGAAATCATCGTGATGACTTACGCACACATTGATGGCATTGTCGAAACACTCAATTCGTTCGCACAACCTAATTTCAGAGTGGGCCCATTCCAACGCAAGTTGGACCGCCAGTATTACAATGGCTTCTATGACTTACAGTCGTATCTCATGGAATTCTCCCAAGAGTTACATGACACCACAGCGGAAGACATTCAGAAGGTTAACGATCGTTCGGTGGTTATCTTTAGAAATATCGCAACTTGGTTCTTATTCAAGAAATTGATCTATGTGCAGTACATGTCCAATCGCGATCTTCTACGTGAAGAAAGCCAAGGGGACTCTAAAGCACATCGCACCAAAGCGAAAGAGTTTGTTGATCAAGTACCATATATTCCATTTAGTGAAATGTGGAGGATGAAATAGGTCGATTGACCTATTTTTCTTAGGACACTTATGAAAAAATTAGTCTCATGGAACGTGAATGGTTTTCGTTCCGTCCTCAAAAAAGGATTCAGTGACATCTTTGAATCATTAGATGCCGATGTTTTCTGTCTCCAGGAAATCAAAATGCAAGAGGGGCAAAGCGACTTCAATCCAGAAGGTTACTATGCCTACTATAATTACGCACAGAAGAAAGGCTACTCCGGTGTTGCTCTTTTCAGTAAGACCGAACCCCTAAGCGTAGTCTCTGGCATGGGTTATCCAGAACACGATACCGAAGGAAGAGTCCTCACGGCCGAATACCCAGAAGTTTATGTTGTGACGTGCTATACACCTAACTCCAAGCGAGAGTTAGAAAGGCTCTCCTACCGGATGGACTGGGAGGATCTCTTTCAGGAATACTGTCATGGCCTAAGCCAAGTGAAACCGGTCATTGTCTGTGGGGATCTCAATGTGGCTCACCAGAAAATCGATTTAAAAAACCCGCAATCTAATCGCTTATCGGCAGGCTTTACTGATGAAGAACGTGATAAAATGACACAATTCCTAGGTAAATACGGCTTTATTGATACGTTTAGGTACCTCTATCCAGAGGCTACGGAGCGGTATAGTTGGTGGTCGAACTTCCACTCGTCACGTGAGAGAAATGTCGGCTGGAGAATTGACTACTTCCTTGTCTCAGAGTCATTAAAGAACAACATTGTGAGCGCGGACATTCTAAGTGATATCATGGGCTCCGATCATTGCCCCGTCACTTTGGGAATCAATCTGAGCACATCTTCCAAGTGAGTGATTTGAACTGAACCAGCGGTAAGTTCCACAAGCTCATCCAGAATGGTAGGGTCATACACTTCAAGAGTAAAGGTAGCCTTCTCACCAAAGTCGCGATGGATGATGGACTCTGCCTTGGACTCAATCACATGCATCAAGGAGAAGTCGGTCGTCACTAAGTAGAGTGAGATCTTTTTCTCGACATAATAGGTAGCGGACTTTAAAGCCTCACTAACACTCTGGGAATAAGCTCGTATTAAGCCACCCTTACCAAGCTTGGTGCCGCCAAAGTAGCGGACCGTGATAGCTAGTAGGTGGTTCATCTCTTCACCTTGGAGCGTCTGTAACATGGGCAGACCGGCCGTGCTGGCAGGTTCCCCATCATCACTGGAGCGTACGACTTCGTCTATTATCATAGCACTACAATGGTGGTTCGCCTTGGGGTGCTGTTTTTTTATGGTTGAAAGAAGCTGTTTGGCCTCAATCTCTGAGTCGACAGGAAAAAGATAGGTGATGAATTTGGACTTCTTGATTTCGAGTTCGTGCTCAATAGGTTCGATTAAATAGTTCATATAACTATTTTAGCACAGTTGACGTGACGGTTCTGTAATGTTTAACCAAAAGGTTTGACTATCAAAGCGACAATGGTAAGATACTTATGTATAGGAGGATTATTATGAGAAATATCGCGATAGTTGTCGATAGCACAACTCTATTAAGTAAAGAACTTAAAGAGAAAGATAACGTCTATATGGCGCCTCTTTCGGTTATTGTAAATGAAAAAGAATACCAGGACTTAATTGATTTGAAAGAAGAGGACTGGATTTCCTTTTTATATGAGAATGCGACTATGACGACGTCTCAACCACAGACACAAGTGGTGGTGGACATCTTCAATGAAATTAAGACAAAGGACTATGATTTTGTTTACATTTTATCGCTTACTTCACACCTATCAGGGACGTTGAATTCTTTTTCAATCGGTATTGAAATGACAGATCTACAGAACTACGAATTAATAGATACGTTCACCATTGCCGGTCCAATAGGTTATATGGCTGAGGCCATTCTAGCTATGAATGAAAAGGGACTCTCCCATGAAGCAATTATGAAGGCGCTAGAAATTCCTCTCAACAGTAATGGAGCAATTATTTCACCTGCTACTCTGACTCGTTTGGTTAAATCAGGCAGGATGTCCAAGGCATCTGGTGTGGTGGGATCACTTCTGAAGTTGAAGCCGGTCTTGCATTTTGAACATCATATGACGGCGATTGAGAAGCTGGAAGTAGTGCGTAGCGATCGTAAGGTCTACAGCACAATCATTGATCACTTATTGGAATTAGGGGTCAATGCGGATGAATATATATTGTATTTCCTCAACGTGGATGCCAAAGAGAGGGTTAAGGAATTGGAAGAAAGAATTGATGAAACGTTTGGTGGCATTGAGAAGCGTCACAATATGTTACCAGGGGTTATTGCGACTCACGTGGGTATTGGAACGGTTGGAATTCAGTTTGTAAAAAGGGTACAAGCTTTCTAAAATACGCTATAATAAAGTCAAATGGAGGGTATTCAATGAAAACAGCTGTCGTAACAGATAGTGGGTCGAACATCTACTATGAGAAAATAGAAAAACCAAATGACTTATTTACCGTACCCCTACAAGTAATTGATGGGGAGAAATCTTATCGTGAGGGGGTCGAAATATCGATTCTTGATACCTACAATCTCATTAAGGATGGTAAGCTTTTAAAAACATCCTTGCCTATCTTGGGTGATATTGAGGATTTGTTTAAAGAAATTATCGCTCAGGGTTATGATCGTATTTTTGCGGTACCGATTACTTCTGGCTTGTCCTCTACCATCTCTGCGATGACGACGATAGCCCAGCAGCTAGACATTGATTTTGACTATTTTGACTGTTATACGACAGCACGAGTTCAATTGGAATGCTCTTTAAAAGCAGTTGAAATGTTTAATGAAGGTAAAGACATTGCTGAGGTTAAGAGCGTGTTGAAGGATATGGCAGATCACTCTGTGACCTTTGTGTTGCCAGTGGACATGAATCACTTGGCTCGTGGGGGACGCCTAACGCCTTTGGCTGCGAAGCTGGCTGGCTTTCTTAAGATCAATCCGGTGCTCTATCTCAATGAGGAGACAGGGGGAAGGATTGAATCGTATACGAAGGTTAGGACTATGAAGCGGGCATTACAGACGGTCATTGACTACTTTGAGAAGCATGGTGTCAATGAAAATTATCGAATCTGCGTGGTGCATGTGTTGGATAAAGTGAATGGACAAGCTCTTTTTGATATGTTGAAAGAGAAGTTTCCTCTGACAGATATCTATCTAACTGATTTGATTTCGGTGGTAGGTGTCCATACTGGTATTGGCTGTCTTGCCGTACAATACGTGAAAGTGAGGTAGGTAATATGAAAATCGCAATTGGAAATGACCACGCTGGGGTGGAACTGAAACAGTATCTTGTTAAGCACCTTGAAGAGTGGGGACATGAAGTATTGGATCTGGGCCATAATGGCACGGATTCAGTGAACTATCCAGAGTTTGGTAAACAGGTGGCGACTCGTGTCGTCAACAAAGAGGCTGACTTGGGTATCGTGATTTGTGGAACCGGAATTGGGATTTCTATTTCGGCTAACAAGGTTACCGGAGCTCGAGCCGCTTTATGTACTAATGAATTAATGGCTGAATTAAGTCGGCGTCATAACAACGCGAATGTGTTAGCGCTTGGTGCTCGCATCTTAGGGGATGAGTTAGCGCT
>JAAZEC010000157.1 GCA_012512495.1 Erysipelothrix sp. | reverse complement strand
CCAATGCACTCAGAGAGATGGGCATCGAACTCTTTCGACTCAAAACCGGAACACCAGCTCGCTTACAAACCTCGACTATTGATTTCTCGAAAACAACCATTCAACCTGGGGACACACAACCCCTCACCTTCTCAAGATACACCAAAGAAACTGATAAAATCACTGAACAAATTCCCTGTTATCTCACCTATACTAATCCGGTCACTCATGATTTAATTAACCAGAATCTGGCCTACTCTTCGATGTACTCAGGAGTCGTCACCGGTGTCGGTGCCCGCTACTGCCCATCGATAGAAGACAAAGTCGTCAGGTTCGCGGATAAGGATCGCCACCAGCTTTTTCTAGAACCCGAAACCAAGGAATTCGATACCACTTATTTACAAGGTCTCTCGACATCCCTTCCTAAGAGTGTTCAAGAAGAAATGATCAAAACCATCCCCGGATTGGAACATGCTAAGATTCTGAAGTATGCCTACGCAATCGAATACGATGCGCTGAATCCTCTCCAACTCCACCCAACCCTTGAAGTCAAGACAATCAAAAACTTCTACACGGCAGGTCAAATCAATGGGACATCAGGCTATGAAGAAGCGGCCGGCCAAGGACTGATAGCAGGAATCAACGCTGGACTCAGTATCAAAGGTGAGGAACCACTCATTCTTGGTAGAGACGAAGCGTACATCGGCGTCATGATAGATGACTTAGTCACGAAGGGTACTACTGAACCTTACCGTTTGTTGACTTCCCGCTCGGAGTATCGGTTGTTGTTACGCCACGATAATGCCTACCGTAGACTCAACCAAAAGGGTCATGATAGTGGTCTGGTACCCGAACATACCTATCTTGATATTCAAAACATGTTACAAGAAGTGGATGAACTCATCGAACTGACTAAAACGACTACGATCAAGGATATCGACAATTACTTCAGTGACCACGGCTATGAACATACCCAAACGATTTCACTCTATGAAGCCACTAAGCGCCCACGGGTAGCTTTGAAAGATTTGTTAACTCTGTTGAATCTGGACTTTACTGATGAAGTGATTAAACAAGCGGAAGTTGAAATCAAGTACGAAGGCTACATCAAGAAAGCCCAAAAAGATGCGAACAAGTTGCGTCAAATGGAAGACGTGAAGATTGCGGATTCAATCAACTATGATGCGATTAACCACCTTGCGACGGAAGCACGCCAAAGGCTGAAACTGATTCAACCTAAGACACTGGGTCAGGCTTCTCGTATCTCGGGTGTGAACCCTGCTGATATTGCGATTTTGGCCATGTCATTGGAACAAAAGAGAAGAGATAAAAAAATACCGTGAAGAGAACGGTATTTTTGCTTGAATTAGATAGGCTTAACCACTAATTGGTGTTCAATATCAGCCTCGATAAAGGGTTCACCCTCGGGATGGTACCCATTCTTCTCATAGAATGAGATGGCATTCAATTGCGAATGAATTAGAACCTTTTCATAACCGATGTTATGGAAATAGACTTCGATGTCCCGCAGTAACTGTGAGGCATAACCTTGATGGCGATACTCCTTCAACGTCGCAATTCGACCAACTAGGATTTCCTTGTCAGCTAAAAGAATGACTCGTGCGCTCGCAATTAACAGCTTGCTGTGCCAATAGGCAAAATGTATGACATCCTCTCGATCAAGGCTATCGTATTCGTCCAGTTCAATCGAAGGATCGATCTGCTGTTCCACCGTAAAGACTTGTCTTCTAATGTGGTAATATTCATCGTAGCGATGTTGTTTATATAATCGAATAGTTGGCATGAACCTATTATAACATTTTTTTACAGCTCTAGATTTGCTATAATGAGCAGGAGAGGGAAGCCATGACACCAAAACAATTTATTGAAGCACTCCATCAACTAGGTTATTTATTATCCGATACGCAAATTTCTCAATTTGACAAGTATCGGTCCTTTTTACAACAAGAGAATCAAAAGATAAACCTCACTGCCCTCATCAGCAATGAGGATATCTACGAAAAGCACTTTTATGATTGTAGCCTGATCCTACCATTACTAGACAATATCAGGTCCTTCTGTGATGTCGGCAGTGGGGCAGGTTTCCCTGGGGTTGTGATTGCGATTGTACGACCTGATATTCAAGTGACACTCTTGGAACCAACACTGAAGAGATGTCGCTTTCTTGAGGCGCTTGCTCAGGAACTTGATCTTCGTAATATCACGGTTGTTAATCAGAGAGCGGAAGAGTTTACAGAAGGTTTTGAACAGTTCGATGGCGTGAGTGCCCGGGCCGTTGCTCAGTTGCCAATTCTGTTAGAAATTTGTTTGCCACTCTTAAAAGTTGGTGGACTCATGATTGCCATGAAGGGCAGTCAGGGCGAGAGCGAAGCACAGCTAGCGTCGAATGCACTCAAGGTATTGAAAGCCTCCATTGAACAAATACAGAGTGAAACACTTCTTGACTCTAGTAAGCGAGTCAATCTTTGTGTTCGAAAACAACAAGCGACACCGAAGAAATACCCAAGAGCGTATGCTCAGATTAAGAAGAATCCGCTTTAGGAGGCAACATGAGGGAAAAGAAGAACATTCCAATTGAAAAAATAGTACCGAATAATCATCAGCCTCGTCAGGATTTTTCTTCTGATAATCTTTTTGAACTGGCTCAATCAATCCGGGTGAACGGTTTGTTACAACCTATTATTGTTCGTCATGTGGGTGATAAGTATGAGATAATAGCAGGAGAAAGACGTTACCGTGCTTCGATACTGGCGGGTCAAACGGAAATAGAAGCCATTATTGATGAGGCAGATACTAATCTTTCTGCTCAGTTAGCCCTTATTGAGAACATTCAAAGAGAGGACCTCAATGTTATTGAACAGGCGAGAGCCTTTCAGGAAATAATGACAACTCAGAATCTGACACAACAGAAGATTTCTGAGATGGTAGGGAAGTCACAATCGAGCATTGCTAATAAGGTGAGGTTATTGAAGCTTCCAGAGCCGATTATCGATTCGCTTCTAGCGAAGGATATCACGGAGAGACATGGACGTGCCCTACTGAAGGCGAATCCTGAGGTGATTGAAGAGGCTCACCAGACGATTCTTAAGAGGCAGCTCTCGGTGAAAGCTAGTGAAGAGCTGATTGATAGACTTAATAACAAGAAGAAACCGAAAATTAATTTATCGGTCTATTCTCGCCAAGAGAAGTTAGCTATTAATACAATTCAACAGGCTGTCAAAATGGTGAAGGATACCGGTATGAAAGTTGATATAGAAAAAAGTGAGACTGATGAAGTCATCACCATGAATATTACGATTAAAAAGAGTCAAAGGGGGTCATGATGGGAAAAGTTATCGCGATTGCGAATCAAAAGGGCGGTGTTGGTAAGACGACCACTGCTATCAATCTCTCTGCCGGAATGGCTTACCTGGGTAAAAAGGTCTTGTTAATTGACTTGGATCCACAGGGTAATGCTAGTCAGGGAGCTGGAGCTTCTAATAAAGAGACCAGCAACTCCTCTTATGATGTCCTACTATCGGATACCTCAATTTCTGAAGCGGCCATTCTACTGAAGGCACCACCCATTAGTATCATTCCTTCTTCCATTGAGCTAGCGGGGGCTGATCTCGAGATGGCTGAGTTCAAGAATGGAAGAGAGCTGTTTCTGAAGGAAAAAATAGCCGAAGTTAAAAAGGACTACGATTTTATTATCATTGACTGTCCACCTTCGCTGGGCCTCTTGAATACCAATGCGTTAACGGCCGCGGACTCTGTTATGATTCCCGTGCAGTGTGAATACTATGCGCTTGAAGGGCTGACCCAGCTATTGAGTACTATCAGACTAGTTCAGCGTCTTTTTAATCCTCACTTGAAGATTGAGGGTGTCTTGTTGACCATGTTTGATATTCGTACTCGCTTATCTGTGGAGGTCCAACAGGAAGTCAGGAAGTATTTCAAAGAAAAGGTTTACAAATCATATATTCCACGGAACATTAAACTATCGGAAGCACCATCGCGGGGTCAGTCCATTTTTGAGTATGCGATAAAGTCAGAGGGTGCCCGATCCTACGCAGCGTTAGCTACGGAAGTGATTAAAGAAAACGAGGTCAAGTATAATGAGTAATAAACAATCGAAGAACCGACTCGGTAAAGGGCTCGGTGCCATTTTTGGTGATGATGTTGAGTCCGTTCTTGAGGACATTCAGCGTGGTGACCGGAATGATTTGTTGACGGGGAGAACACAGATTCCTGTGACTGAGATTCGGACCAACCCTTACCAACCTCGTCGCGAGTTTGATCAGGAAAAGCTCGATGAACTCAGTGAATCCATACAGCTTCATGGTTTATTTACTCCGATTCTTGTTCGTAAATCCATTCATGGCTATGAACTGATCGCGGGAGAGAGACGTTGGCGTGCTACTAAACAAGCGGGCATAGAAGATATCAATGCGATTATTGTGGACTTCAATGATGAACAGATGATGGAAATTTCACTTATTGAGAACGTTCAAAGGGAAGACCTTAATGTGGTTGAGGAAGCGTTGGCTTATCAACAAATGATTGACAAGTTTGGTTACACCCAACAAGAGATTGCGACGAAGGTCTCCAAATCACGAACCCACATTACAAATCTACTAAGACTGTTAAAACTACCCCAGGAAATACTGGATATGGTCATTAATAATAAGCTCCAAATGGGACACGT
Organism: Erysipelothrix sp.; assembly: GCA_012512495.1. Lineage (GTDB taxonomy): Bacteria > Bacillota_I > Bacilli_A > Erysipelotrichales > Erysipelotrichaceae > JAAZEC01. Next base: position 68 of record JAAZEC010000157.1, on the reverse strand, counting down.
TCGTCCCCTCATCACACTGGATGATGAAGAGCTTATGATTGAGATAGCACACGATATTGTCAAGAATG
>JAAZEC010000021.1 GCA_012512495.1 Erysipelothrix sp. | reverse complement strand
CTGAAGGGCCTCATGGGCGATAGTGCCGATAATATTCCTGGCATTAAAGGAGTGGGCGAGAAGACCGCCATGAAGCTTCTCAAGGAATATGAAACAATCGAAAACCTTTATCAACATACCGATGACCTAACGGGTAAGCTAAAAGATAAAATCGTGGAAGGTGAAGAGATCGCCTACCTCTCCAGAAAACTTGCGACAATCGATACCAAAGTTGAGTTTGATATTGATCTGGAAGAGTGTGAATTTAATCTTGATGAGGATCTGTTAGCGAAGTTCTACCGTAAATACGACATGACTTCCTTACTGAAGAAGGTTGAACGCAAGAGCGATCACGCTGCGGATACCTTGCATCTTTCGGCCTTTACCAAGGACTTCCTGAAGGATGATTTGGTCATTGCGCCCTATGTCCTTTCGGGGAATGGACACGATGTGCAGGTCGATGGCTATGTCATCGGAGATAACAAGACTGTCTGTTACATCGATTTCGAAGAAGCAAAATCAAATTTCAATTTCAAGCAATACATTGAAGGCAATTTCAGTAAGCGCCTGATTGATGGTAAGAATACATATCATAGCCTGTATCAATTAGGCATGGTTCCCCAAGCCGTTTCTGACGATTTGTTGGTACTAGCCTATTTGGTTGATTCCAGCATCACCAGTCTTGATAAGATGAAAGACGCCTACAATCTATGGGATGACTCCAGCGGAGCCCCCAGAGATCAGCTCGTGCATCTGCTTCAAAACAGCTATCCACTCTTTATTAGCCTGAGGGAACAGTTGGAGCTCTATGAACTGAGTGATCTCTATGAGGATGTCGAAGTCCCCTTAGTTGCCGTCTTGAGCGAAATGGAGTCGACAGGCATTCTGGCCGATAAGGACGCCCTAGTCGCTATGGCTTCTGAGAGTGGTGAAATTGTCGATCGCCTGACACAAAAAATATATACACTGGCTGGCAAAGAGTTCAATATTAACTCCACTAAGCAGTTAGGAGAAGTCCTGTTCGATGAGCTAGGCTTACCAACCGGTAAGAAGCGTTCGACTGCCGTAGGCGTCCTAGAAGGGCTCCAGGGCAAACATGAAATTGTGGATGAGATTCTAGTCTACCGGAAGTATCAGAAGTTCTTAAGCACCTACGCGGAAGGACTACAGAAATTCATCGGTGAAGATCACCGGATCCATACCGTCTTTTCACAAACCACCGCCCAGACTGGACGCCTTTCTTCAACCGATCCGAACCTACAGAACATTTCAGTCAGGGACGAAGATACCAGGAAGGTCCGGAAGGTCTTTGTGGCGGATGAGGGCTACACTTTCTTCTCGGCCGACTACTCACAGATTGAATTGCGAGTGCTCGCTCACATGGCCAATGAACCGGGCATGATTTCGGCCTTTAATGATAACCATGATATCCATACCGAAACTGCCATGAAGGTGTTTGGTCTTGAAAGGGATCAGGTCACATCACTGCATCGTCGTCAGGCCAAGGCCGTCAACTTTGGTATCATTTATGGTATCTCTGACTATGGTTTGGCCAATCAACTGGGGATTTCTCCAAAAGAAGCCGGTATTTTCATTGCCAATTACTTCGAGAGTTTCTCTCATATCGAAGCTTACATGAAAGACATTGTGGCTGAATGTGAGAAGAATCAGTATGTCACCACCATGTTTAATCGCCGGCGGTATTTACCGGAAATAAACGATCGAAACTTTGCGCGTAAGGAAGCAGCAAAGCGAGCTGCTATGAATGCTCCGATCCAAGGCAGTGCTGCCGATCTAATCAAAATTGCAATGGTGAAAGTTCGCGATCAGCTGTTGAAACAAAAGCTTCATAGCAAATTGATTCTTCAGGTGCACGATGAATTGTTACTGCTGGTCCATGAGGATGAAAAGGAGATTGTTTCATCCATCGTTACCAATGTGATGACCAACATCTATCCAATGAAGGTTAAACTCGAGGTCACTTCTTCCTTTGGCAAGACCTGGTATGAGGTTAAGTAATGCCAGAGTTACCAGAAGTACAGACAGTGGTCGCTACTCTGGAGACCCTGATTAAAGACAGAAAAATTGTTCAAGTTGAAATATTATATCCTCCAATTATCGGTAATGATGATACTTTCGAAAGCAACGTGATCAACCAGAGCTTTAGGAGCTTTTCAAGGAAAGGGAAGTTTCTGATCCTTGGACTGGATAGGGGCTATCTGGTGGTACATCTTCGAATGGAAGGGAAGTTCTATGTCGTCAAACAGGATTATTTGATCGATAAACATACCCATGTGATCTTCCATTTAGACGATGGGACCTTACTTCTGTATCATGATGTTAGGAAATTTGGTCGGATCAATTATATTAAAAGGATAGAGGACCATGCCGGTTTGAATCGCTTGGGACATGAAGTTTGGGATCCTTTATGTGATATTAATTACCTTAAGGAGAAAACGGCTAACAAGAGGGTTGCGGTAAAGACCATGTTGTTGGACCAGAGTATCATCGCTGGCATTGGTAACATCTATGCCAATGAGATTCTCTTTGAGGCTCGCATTCATCCCGAATTGCCATCGAATCAATTGAGCGACGAAGCGTTACAGTTAATTCTTGATAAGACCAAGGAAATCCTGGAAGCGGCTATTGAGGCAGGGGGCACTTCGATTCGAAGCTATACCAGCCAACTGGGGGTCACAGGGCTGTTTCAACAGTCACTGAAGGTCCATGGTAAGGAAAATGAACCCTGTTTAGTCTGTGCGACACCGATTGTCAAGAAACAGGTGAATGGCAGGGGAACTTATTTTTGTACAGTTTGTCAAAAAGTGAAATAAGAGTGATAAAATAGGAAGGTAAGAGGGGTAGTCGTATGTATGTTATTGCTATTACAGGCTCCATGGGCTCAGGTAAAAGTAGTGCCTTGAGGTTTTTCAGGTCACTGGGCTATCCTGCTGTTTCGGCTGATGAAATAGTTCACACCCTCTATCGTGATGACAAGCCACTTCAATTACAGATTGAAGCGCTGGCAGGTCAACCACTGATCACTCAAGAGGGGATCGATCGCAGCAAACTAGCACCTCTTTTCTTTGGCAATCTAGAGCTGAAAACAAAGATTGAAAGCATTGTCCATGCCCGAGTGTTTGAGGAAGTTTCTAAGTGGCGAAAGCTCCATCAAAATCACTTGCTGGGATTTGTGGAAGTACCACTCTTATTTGAGAGTGAGTCACAAGTCCATTATGATGAAACACTAATGATAGCGGTGGATGATAATATCCAGAAGAAACGGCTCTTGAAGTTTCGAAAGATGTTACCAGAGGAGATGGAGAAGCGGTTAGCTTGCCAGATGCCTCAGGCTAGAAAAATCGAGTTGGCCGATACGGTGATTTACAACAACTCTTCCAAGAATCAACTTAAACAAGCATTAAACAATTATCTACAGGAGGTCAAGCGTGGTCTTAGGGAAAATGAAACTCTACATCGAACAAAATGATGGCTTAAGTCGCTTAGAACAATTCAGCTTGGATTTGCTGTATGGTCCTTTGTTATCCCTTGAAGCCTTGCGGCTGTATACGTATTTGCTGAGTATCTCGCAGCTGAATATCATTGTCACTTATTCGCACCTAATTGAACACCTCCAAATGGAGTTAGACACCATCGAATCCGCTCGTAAGGAATTAGAGAGACTCATGTTACTAGCGACCTTTGAAGAAGACAACAATCACTATTTAAAGCTAAAGAAACCACTCGACTATCATGCCTTCAAGAATCATGAAGTGTTAGGTCGCTTGTTTGTCCATCAGGTCGGAAGCGAAAGACTCCAGGAGATTGTATCGCTCTTGATTGGTCGTCGTTTTGACCAAAAGGGTACAGATATCAGTGATCACTTATCACCCAGCGTCTTGGACAACTATAATAACCAGAAGGAAGTATCGTATCGAGCGGTTGCTTCGATGGATGTCAGTGATACCTTCGATATGGCAACCCTGTTGATTCAATGTGGTGAGACTATTTTCCCTCCTAAGTTACGAACGGAAAACGTTCTGAAACAAATTGAAGGCTATGCGACGGCTTACCAGATTGACTACCAGTCACTGAAGCGCTACATAAACGAGTCCATTCCACTGGAACAGACTCATTTCGATATGAAGAACTTCAAACACTTGGCCAGTATCAACCATCAGCCGTTACCACCAGGCGATCCATTTACCTGGCCACCAGAGAAATTTCTGGCTCAGCTTCAGGATGGTGTACCCGTCATTAATTCGGATCTGTACTTGATTAAAGACCTCAAAGAGAAGTATCAGTTTTCATTTGAAGTCATCAATACGCTACTGGACTATACCATCAAGGAACATGGGGGTTCTCTGGGTAGAAACCTCGTAGAAAAGATTGCTACGTCATGGAAGCGGGCCAAGGTTAATAGCAGGGAAGCGGCCTTGAAACTGATAGAAAATGAGCCTGCGCGTAAGACTAACAAGAAAGTGACCCTCATCAAGAAAGCGTATGATGAGAAACCACCGGATATCGTTCTTGATCCTCAGGAGCGCCAACGGATGATTAATAAGATTAAGGGGCTTGATAAGAATGAAGAATAACATGCAGGAATTGCAGATCAAGCTACCTAAGGCTGCCCAGGAGTATCGCGAGAAACGTGTCGCTCAACTGTTAAAGAATCCGATGGTTTTGGCCTTTTTAGAGGAGCACGGACTAGAGGACGATTTTATCAAGCAACACCTTTCACAATTCGATCGCTGGATTCGCTTCAAAGAAGGGACAACCAGTGTCGAAGAGTACCGACCCGAAGGCTATGAGTTGGAATTGACCTATCGGGATGGCCACTTGGACTTTTCGTATGTGCAAAGCTTGGCGGCGGCTCAAAGGGAGCAAAAGCTGGCTCACCTTAAGTATTTTCGGGTGAATCACTTGCCAGCGCCAATGCGTCAGCTGAGCTTCAGTACCCTTAATTCGGACAAAGAAAACGATTATTACGTGTCGGCTGCTTATCAAATTGAGAATATTCAAACTAGCAATCGGGGGCTGTATCTTCATGGCAGTATCGGTAGTGGTAAAACATACCTGATGGCCTGCCTGTGCAATGATGTGGCTCGCAGTAAGCGAAGTGTCAGCTTTGTTCGTATGAGTGAACTTCTGAGTGAACTTAAGGCACTCTTTAATGATAGTGAATCTACGGCCCAAATCATGGATGGTCTAATGACATCGTACTTGTTAGTCATTGATGATATTGGGGCGGAAAATGTGAGCGCCTGGGGTAGGGATGAGATCTTGTTCAACGTGCTCAACTATCGGATGGAGAATCAGTTGAAGACGTGTTTCACTTCGAACCTGAGCATTGAAGAGCTCAAGGAAGTGTACTTAAAACAGCAGTATGGGGTTGTCGATGAGAACAAGGTTGATCGCTTAATCGAAAGAGTTAGAACCCTTGCGAAACCGCTCACTCTTTACGGGAATTCGAGGCGTCAATTCTTGGTTAAAGATTGATATAGCCAGTTGAAACTGGTATGATAGAACAGGTGATCACATGAGAAAAATTGGTGTTTTAACATCAGGGGGAGATGCACCGGGAATGAATGCGGCGATCCGTGCGGTCGTTCGTTCGGGCATCAGCCGAGGCTTTGAAGTATATGGAATAAGAGATGGATATCGTGGACTGGTGGAGAAGAAAATTTCGAAGCTGGAGCGCAGGGATGTCTCTGACATTATGATTAGAGGGGGAACGATTTTAGGTTCAGCTCGCTTAGTTGAGTTCAAACAACCGGAAGTCGTTGATCAGGCCGTGGCTAATCTCTTGGAATTCGGGATTGACGCACTGGTGGTTAT
>JAAZEC010000156.1 GCA_012512495.1 Erysipelothrix sp. | reverse complement strand
CTTTCCCTAATATATCCTGACCATCGATAACATTGTTTTTGAACGCTAGGGATGGCGGTGTTGTGGGCATTCCTACAGCACTGTAGTGTTCAGCACCAAAGTTCTCAATGAAGAATCCTGTCCATTCTAGTGTGTCTGGTCCAGAACCACGGTACTCATTAGTTTCCGGTTCACCAAGAAGTGTGTTATTCTCGTAAGTCCATAAGGCTGATCCAACATTTGCATAGTTATGATACACAGGTGTGCTGTACGCACTAATTGTATTGTTTCTAACAACGCCACCAACTGTATCATTTAAAACTTGAACCTGTAAGCCACGTAAGCCACCAATGATGACATTATCCTCGACGGTAGCCCCAATAGCATAAATTGTGAGAGTACTCCAGCCTGAAGTTGATCTTATAGTATTATTGGCTACTAGGATACCACCCAGTCCTGCCTCTTTACTAATGCCTTCAGATCCATATACCCCAACAGCCACGTAATCCGCATTTGAATCAACGAAGTTGTTGATAAACGTGACATCCTCCCTCATAGCCAAGTAGACATTAGGGTAATAACCAATGTGCTCAGCTGGGTTGTCAACAATATTGATGATATCAAAGCCGTCAAAAGTGACTCCATCAGCAGAAATGGTAACCAGACTCTGTTCAAGGGTATTAGTTATGCTCTCAGGGAACATAATAGTAGTCGGTGCAGGTCTTCCCTCAGCACCCTTAACACCTGTGTTTGAACCTTTCAGTGTCAACCCTTCCTTGTCGATGTCAAGTAGCTCCCGATAAGTACCCGCGGCAACTTGGATTGTGCTACCCTCATCTGCAGCATCGATAGCCGCTTGGATTGTCTTGTACGGAGCAGTAATACTTCCATCCGGAACAGTTGTTTCATCCGCTGTCGCATTAACATAGATTGTCTCATCAGTCCCTAATGCCTTCACTGGGCTATGGGTCACATTAGACATGACTAAAAATACAACAGCAATAATTGTTAAGATTGTTCTAAGTTTTTTCATCTTTCCTCCATGAAATATTAATTGGCGTCATTAAAGAACCCTAAAGTTATTAATAGAACAAAAGGATTAATTAATGATGGTAACATACAATCTTTAAATCAGCATCTCTCCTTTGTGTGCTCGTTCTAACAATTATGGTACGAGTCTATTTATTGGATGATGGGTCTGTATGATGTATAGGTTTACTGTCAAAGCAATTTATCTAACATAATAACATCAACGAAAGAAAAAATATGCAATTATTTTTGTAAAGTTTCTCAATTAAATATTTAGAAATACAATTAGTTGGACTTCTATGACCCGAAAACCATAATTTCTTCGATAATGCTCAAAAAAAAGAACCAATACAACATTGATTCTTACTTGTAAACACCAACAACTGTCTGATAAGGTGGTACATCCTTCAACACAACAGAATTAGCTCCCACTTTAGCGTGATCCCCAATGTGGATATCACCCAAGATCTGGGCATGCGCACCTATGAGAACATGGTTACCAAGGGAAGGGTGACGTGAAGTCGTGCTACTACCCACTCCACCTAAAGTCACTCCATGATAGAGAGTCACATCATCACCAATCACGCTCGTCTCACCAATCACTAACCCACTACCATGATCAATAAATGGTCGTCTACCAATTTTAGCTCCGGGATGAATCTCAATCTGGGTAAAATGTCTACCAATATTAGAAATCAGCCGAGCTAAGAAATACAAACGTAAACGATAGAACCAGTGAGCGACCCTATGAAAGCCAATCGCATGATATCCAGCGTATAGAAAGATAACCTCAAAGATTGATTTCGCAGAAGGATCCTCATTCTTAATTCTTCGTGCCGTCTCAAATCTTCTGAATTTCACTATGCATTCTCTACTTCTAATAGTTTGTCTTCAATCAGCTTAAGAATATAATCGAGGTCCTCTGGTTTTTCCTGAAAATCCAGTTGATCAACATTAATCTTAAGTAAAGGAGAAATCGAATAGGAATCAAAGAATTCACGATACTCTTCATTAAGAGTAACCCAGTATTCTCTTTCTGTCCCCTGTTCATAGTCAAAACCACGCTTACGAATGCGACGAATAGCCTCATCAACACTCACTTCAAGGTAGACCATCAGCTTCGGTGCCGCCACATGTTCCAACATGTTCTCCAACAGCTCTTCATAGATAAGATACTCTTCCTCTTCCATATCCTTACCTTTAGCTAACATCTTAGCAAAGATAGCGTCACCATAAATGGAGCGATCCAATACGGAGTTATCAATCGAAGATGCCATCTTAATATGCTTGAAGCGCTTGTTCAAAAAGAATATTTGCAACGGGAACGAGTATCTCTTACGATCCGCATAAAACTTAGGAAGAATCGGATTATCAACCACTGGTTCCTCAAAAGCAACGTAACCCTTCTTCTCTAAATGCCTCATCAATGAGCTCTTACCAACCCCTACAACACCTTCAATAACTATCATATTCCACACTTCCTCCTTATTTACATGCGCTAATAAATCCTGATAATTAGTTATCTTCATTTGCTTTATCTAAAT
>JAAZEC010000155.1 GCA_012512495.1 Erysipelothrix sp. | reverse complement strand
CAATGGAGAAGATAATGATGTCTCGCTCATCGCCTTGGACGTTTTCAATGTTCTTGATGAAGAGTGACTTGTCTTCACCTTCTTCAAAGCGGTTCATTTCCGTAGCGACCAGCTGTTGGAGTTCCTTTTCCTGTAGGCAGGCCTTCTCCAAATCTTCTTCAATCAGGGTACGCTGCGTCGCGTTGAAGGTGATGATGCCCAGGGTTTCATTGTGTTTCCTGTCCTTTAGTAGTGTGGAAATAAGTTCAACTACACGCTGACTCTCTTGTTTGTTGGCTCGATCCTGCCACTTACCATCGACCTTGAAGACCTCGATGACAGGTTCATCAGGTAAGGAAACGGCAGGGGACATGACGAGTTCGTTCTGGTAGAAAGCGACATTACTAAAGGCAATCAGTTCCTCATAAACGGAACGGTAGTGGTAGTTCAAGAGTGTGGCGGGGTAGCGGAAGCGTGCTAGATCGAGGAGTGATTCCTCATCTAAGGCGGGGGTGCTTTCGATGAATTCATCGCTGATCTCATCGAATGAGAGGCGTCCAACCCCTAAAGAAGAAGGCCTCAACTGCTTGGAGTCGCCGGCAATGACCACTTGCTTGCCACGATAGATCGAAGGGATGGCCCGTTCGATATACATCTGGGAAGCCTCATCAAAGATTACGAGGTCAAAGAGATTGGAATTCAAGGGGAAAATCTCAGAGACCACTTCGGGTGTGGTCAGCCAGACTTTGATGCCATTGAAGAGTTCGAGTGAGAAACGGTTAACAAACTTACCAATAGGCCACTGCCTCTTTCTTTCGATAATTCGTTCCATCTCTTTAGCGCGTTTCGACTGGATCATACTTAACAGGTTTTCCTTTAGCGCAAGGATAAGGTTGTCTTCAATGAGTTCCGCTTTCTCTAGGTGAGATTGGTTCACGGAGTTAATGATGCCCTCGAAATCGTCCATGAGTTCTATCAAGTCCCGATGGGTAGCCTCGAAGGTGTCGAGCGTTTCAAAGCCGACGAAATTGAGCAATAGTGATTTACTCTGTTCGATATCAATATTAAAAGCTTTAGAAACGTTGGAAAGGGTCGAAATGAGTTGCTTATTATCGACCGGCGAAACCTTCAGATAAGACTGGTAGTTCGTTAATATCTGTTGAATGTGTTCATTGGACAATGACTTAACGGGTTGTTTAAACAACTGTTGTAGTAAGTTTTGGCGATGATCACTCTGTGGTGAAAATAGTTTCTTGAAGAAGGATTGCTTGGTATGGGAGGCTTCGAGTTCAATGATGGACTTCAGCTCTTGTTGAAGGTTGAGGATATCAACAGGGCGTAAGGTTGTGTTTAGATGTGCGATTTCGGGTATCTCAGTGAGAAGCTGTTGGTGTTCAATACTGTTTTGATCAATGGTTAAGAGTGCTTGTTTCAAACTGAAATAATCGGTATCTAGCGAGATAAGCTCTTTGAGCTGAGTGTACTTCTGATAGCCCTCAGGGGTCGAGTAATCAAGTTTATTAACCTCTGAATAGAGTTCGATCATCCTAGTGGAGACGAGTGTCTTTGCTAGGGTTTCCAGTTCATCAAAGACGGTGTCAATGCTGGCGTTGAGGTCAGTCAGTGAAACAGGGACCTTGTTACTAGGGGTTTCGGAATAAAGAGTCTTCAGTTGTGTATAGAAGCGTTGCTTGTCATTGAGGTTATCGAGTATGAGGGCATAGCGATTTAGGTTTGAAAGGCGGGAGTAAACCACGTCAATGGCGGCCTTCTTCTCGGAGACCATCAGGATTGTCTTCTTGTCATAGAGACCATCGGCAATGATGTTGGTAATAGTCTGGGACTTACCGGTGCCTGGAGGACCCTCGATGACGATTGAGTGTCCCTTCTTAATGGCAATCTGGGCCTTCTCTTGGCTAGCGTTCAAGGCGTTGATATAGACAAGGTCTTGTTCACGATAGCTGGTGGCTGGCAGCTGTTCCATTGGCATTAGGGTGTCTGGGTTCTCGTCTAGTGTTGATAACAGGGTTTCTAGGTGTGGCGGAATACTGTCTTGGTTGGTCAGCTGGTGAAAATCCCGTTGTAGGGAGGTCGCGTGATGGGGGAAATGACCCAGTACAGCGATAGGTTCCATGACGAAAGCGCCGGGAGTCAGTGAGTTGAAATCCTCGACTTTCTTAGGAGTGAAGGGGATCAGGGTCTCATCCACATTGGAGATGTTGAGCTTCTGGCTTTGATAGAAACTCAAGAGATCACTGATGAATGTCTCGGGGTTGACCTCTTCCCAGTCGGGTTCGCCGATGGTGGAACTGTCTTGATTGGCCTTGGCTAGGGCGACGAGCAGGTTGGTGTTGATATTGACGTCTCTTAGTGGATCAATCTGTAGGGTGATGGAATTGTTGGTGACTTTGGTTTTGACAGGAAAGAGTGCCAAGGGTGCGCGGACTAAAAAGTTATCGCTCAGGAATTGACCCAAGACAAATGGATAGCCGACATAGAGATCCTCTTGACCGGTTTCTCGTTGTTGTTTCTCGATGTTTTTGATGAGCGTGTGGGCAGCTTTGTAGCGATTTGCTAGCTCCTTGTTATTTTCTTCAGTTGCCTCTTTCAGATTGACTAGCTCTAACTTAGCCCCATGATACAGGAAATCAGAGAAACTATTGTGGTCTTCTTGATAGAGATCAAAGCTGGTTTTAGAGGACAAACGTCCTAGATAGAGCAGGCGATTGGCTTTCGATAGATTAATTAACTTCTTTTCAAGTTCACTGAGTGTGAGCTGGATTGAATAGTCGACCTGATGATTGTCTGTCTGACTATTGGCGAGATCACTGAGTGTTTCTAAGAATTGGTTTCCGTATTTGGAGATGAAAGTATCCCCAATACCATCGATGGCTTTGAAGTCCTCAAGCTTGAGGGGGTTGAGTTTTGCAATCTGTTTGAGTTGTTCACCGTTCAGGGGTAAATCTAAGGATTGATTCAGCATTTGAAGGTGAAGAAAGCGTCTTCTTTCTGGGTTCATTGAAAGACCTCCATGTTTCACTAATTATAGCACATGGCTATCTATTGTGAATGCTCAAGCTATTATTTAACAAAGGATGATGTTATAATGGATTCATCCAAAAGGGATATCAATATATTTCCGACATATTGATATAAGGGAGATTGGACGTTGCGCTTTGGTGTGAAGGCTCACTTATAGTGAGAATCCCGATAAGAGCACAGATCACCCACCTGTAATTAACAGGGAATACTATGACCCTTTTGGTTTTTTTAAGAAAATTAACTGAAGTTACCCTCAAGGTGACTTCTTTTATTGATATAGTTCTAGGGGAAAGAGGTAAACAATGTTAAGAAAATTCATGACCTATTATAAGCCATATAAGAAGCTGCTTTTTCTGGATATACTCGCGGCATTGGTAATGTCTCTGATTGACTTAATCACGCCACGGTTCACGTCATACTTTATTGATGACCTAATTCCACAGGGCTCACTCTCCATCATCTATCGGATGTTGTTCTTTCTGGCCATTGCCTACATTATCCATGTAGTGTGTGGCTATGTGGTGGAGTACTGGGGTCATGTCATGGGGGTTGGCATTGAATACGACATGCGTAAGGAAATGTTTGATCACTTACAGACCTTACCGGTTGAGTTCTACGATAATGTACAGACGGGTAAGCTCATGAGTCGTTTGGTAGGGGACCTCAATGAGATCTCGGAAGCGGCACACCATGGACCAGAGAATTTGGTTCTATCAATCACTATTTTTATTGGCTCCTTTGTCATGATGTTTCTTACCTCTTGGCGCTTGTCACTAATTTTATTAGCGGTCGTGCCTGTGATGTTTATTTTGGCGATTAATCGCAATATGAAATTTCGTAACGCCTTTAGGGATATGCGTAAGAAGATAGCTCAGATCAATGCCCAGGCAGAAAATAACTTCTCTGGCATTCGGGTAGTGAAAGCGTTCAATGGGGAAGAGTTGGAAATGGATGCCTTTGATGAAGGGAATGCCAATTTCGCCACAACCAGAAAGACAGCTTTGAAAACCATGGCAGAGTTTGGGGTGTCGGTTAAGGTCTTTATCTATTCGACCCAGATTATTGTCTTCATTGCGGGCGCATATTTGGTGCTAAATGGCAGTTTGGAAGTTGGTCAAATGGTGGCCTTCTTACTCTATGTTCAACTGTTTAGACAACCTGTCGACCGTATTACTCAGTTTCTGATGATGTTTAATCAGGCAATGAGTGGCTTTGAACGATTCCAAGAGGTGTTAGCTATTGAGCCTCAGATGGATAGGGTAGGTGCTATTGACCTGACTGAAATGAAGGGTCATGTTAGATACCACAATGTTGGCTTCTCATATGAATCAAATAAGGAGAAGTCGGTCTTGAATGATATCAGCTTTGAGGTGGAACCCAATAAGACCATCGCTTTTGTGGGACCATCCGGGGGAGGGAAGTCGACCCTGTGCAATCTGTTGGTCCGTTTCTATGAACTGGATGAAGGACAAATTACCATTGATGGCATTGATATCATGGATATCACGATTAAGTCACTTCGACACCATGTGGGTATCGTGTCTCAGGATGTCTTCATCTTCGCGGGTACGGCTCGGGATAATATCCTTTATGGCAAGCCAGAGGCGACGGAAGAAGAGGTTATTAAGGCAGCGAAACAGGCCCAAGCTTATGAATTTATCAGTGAGATGCCCTATGGTCTTGATACTAACATCGGTGAGCGGGGTGTGAAACTGTCTGGTGGTCAGAAACAGCGGATCGCTTTGGCACGTATCTTCTTGAAGAATCCTCAGATCTTGATCTTAGATGAGGCGACGTCAGCTTTAGATAATCAGACGGAGATTGAAATACAGGAGACACTGAATAAACTTTCAGAAGACAGGACTACTTTAGTGGTGGCGCACCGTCTGTCGACGATTCGTCATGCTGATGAAATCTGTGTCGTTACGGCTGAGGGAATCGTTGAAAGAGGGACTCATGAGCACCTGATGGATCTCAAGGGACTCTATTATCAACTGATTAATACTCAACAGGATTTTGTATAGGTTGAAATATGTCTATAAAACATATAAAATAGACTGGTAAATATTTCTAGGGGGCGGTGAAATAACAGATGAATGATTTTTGGATGAGCGTTATGTATCTCGTAATTGGTTTAGTAGCTGGTGGTGCACTTGGGTGGTTCTTGACTCAACGTTACATTAATAAGCAACTGAAAGAAAATCCTCCAATTAATGAGAAAATGATCCGTGCAATGTATATGCAAATGGGTCGCAAACCAAGCGAAAAACAAATCAAGCAAATGATGAAATCAATTAACGATCAAAAATAGAAAAGGGCGAGAGTGTCTTGATTGACAGCTCACCCTTTTTTCTTTATCATGTACTTAGATAGGCCACCTATGTAAGACAAATTTTAGATAAGATGTTGGATGAATTGTTAGTTATCTGCTATAAAATGCATTGAAATGGCAATCTAGGTGGTCTATACAAAGGCTAGGAGTTACAACGGGAGACAACCAATCCTGAATCCTAGCCTTTTCTTTATGATAAAAATAAAAAAAGCTGGAAGTAAATTTCCAGCTTTCTTATGAAGATTATCTTGAGTAGAATTCTACGACAAGGGCTTCGTTAATTTCTTGGTTTAATTCAGAACGTTCAGGTAAGCGAACATATTGACCTTTTTTGGTCTCTTTGTCCATTGTGACATAATCAACGGTTGAAACAGAAGCTTCTAATGCATCAGCGATGCTAGCCATCTTTTTCGCACGATCCTTTACTTCAATTGTAGAGCCAGGCTTTACAATGAATGAAGGGATGTCAGTCTTTTTACCATCAACCAGAATGTGTCCGTGATTGACAAGTTGACGTGCACCACGACGGGTACGAGCCAGATTCATGCGGTAAACTACGTTGTCAAGACGTGATTCAAGTGTGAATAACAAGTTTTGACCGGTAACACCTTGCATTTTAACAGCTTTTAAATAAGTGTTAAAGAATTGGCGTTCGTTCAAGCCATACATGTGACGAATTCTTTGTTTTTCACGAAGTTGAATCCCATATTCTGAGATTTTAGGACGACGTGATTGTCCATGTTGTCCTGGTGGGTAGTTACGACGCTTGAGTTCTTGTCCAGTTTCTAAGATTGAGAAACTGAGACGACGGGATACTTTCCAAGTAGGTCCATTTAGACGTGCCATTTTTATTCCTCCTTTGCTGCGATGCTCAGGAAACAAATCAAGTCAAGTTGTGTTCATCTTAAACCTTTCACCTGACAGCCAAGTTATTGGATTCCAAATGTGATGAACGCAGGCCTTGCTTCTTTGTCTGCTGCCCAATTTGCGCTCATAAAGTCTACCACGAAGTATCTGTCGTGTCAAACGATTGTTTCTTGGGCCAGTTGGTGACTGACATGTTTCATTTATTAAGAGCAATCTGTTTTCAGATTGACTAATATGTTACAATATCTGCGAGTGAGGTGACTCCAATTATGGATTTTTTGAATGAATTATTTGGCAGGAAAGAAACTCAATACATACTCGTGGCAATCATTGTCGTGATTGTCCTTTTGTTTGTTTTCAGGTCAGTAAGAAAAAGAGTTTTATTGAAGCAGTTAGCAGCAACTGAAGTTAACATTAACTCCATGCGCTCAACGCCATTACAATATAAAATCAACAAAGCGGTCGGCCTAATGAAGGTCAATCAGACTTTTGAGGAACAGGTGGCAACCATCCAAAGCAATTTCGCGGAATTAACCAACGCCTACGACCGTATAACCTACCTATTAGGAACCACTGAAGATGAATTAATCAGTGGTCATTTAGGGGCCGGTAAAGAGAACCTCAATGAGCTAAGAGCACTTTACGACAACACGCAAAGTGAAGTGAGTCGCTTATCAGAAGAGTTGGATCGCCTCCTAGAAGATGAAACGCGCCTGCGCGACAACATCACTAACCTAAAGAACGACTATCGTGATATTAAAATCAGCTATCAACAAAAAATTGCTCAGTACGGTGACGCTGCTGAAGAAATCGAAACGGTGATGTCCGATATCGATCAACAGTTCAACACCTTCGAAGAATGGATGTTCGCCAGCGAATATGTCAAGGCCCAAGCAGAGACTGATAAAATCACTGAAGCCATGTCAAACCTTTCCCATGCCGTCAAAGTTATTCCGACTCAATTGGAAAAGGCGAAGGGCATCATCCCTCATATGATTGATGAGGTGTCCAAGGGCTACCAGAAAATCAATTCCAAGGGTGTCTTTTTACAGCACCTCGAAGTATCTAAGAACCTGCAACTGATTTCCGATGATCTCAAAGAAAGCCTTAGCAACATCCGTCAATTGAACCTAGAGCATGTCGAGGAGCGCTTGGAGGAATCTAGTAAACGCTTGAATCAATTGGCAGTTGCGATTGAAAAAGAAGACAAGGCCTTCGATGTCGTGATTGGATTGTCAGCTTCAGCCTTTACGCAATTGGATCAGATCAAGGGCGAAGTTAAAACACTCGATGAACAGCTTCCTGAATTGAGTGAGCGCTTCGGTTTCACTACACTTAATGAAACCTTAGTTGAAATGAAAGAAAAAGTATCATCACTCCATGAAGACAAAGAGAAGATTCAACGCAAATTATCCGAAGAACACATTCCCTCAACTTCCTTACAGATTGAGTTGAACGAGTTCAACCAAGCCAGCAACCATTTAGAATCGATGGTTCAAGAAGCCAATAAGAAGGTCTTCTCGGCACGCTCTGATGAGCAGAGGGCTCAAAAACAATTACTTAAGCTTCATTTAATCATGAATGATATCGCCACGAAGATTGACAGCAGGCATTTGCCACATATCGGTCAGACTTATGACGCGGACGTGGTCAAGGCCCGTTCCATGATTGACCAGATTGATAGTATTCTAGGCGATAACCCCTTGCAGATTGAGGCACTCAACGCTTCGGTCAATGGTAGTATTGATTTTATTTATCGACTCTATAACAACGTCAATAACCTAGTAGGAACCGTTGATATGGTTGAGAACGCGATTGTGTATGCGAATAAATACCGCTCAACCTATCCTGAAGTGGACTCCGAGCTCACCAGAGCAGAAGTGTCCTTCAGAAACGGCGAATACACTTATGCTTTGAAGACGGTGATATATGCCATTGAAAAAATCAAACCGGGCTCACCTTATGAACAACTGATCATGGACAATTCGAGGAGTGCATAGACTT
>JAAZEC010000154.1 GCA_012512495.1 Erysipelothrix sp. | reverse complement strand
CAATTTCTAAGAACTCATCAATATCCTCGTGATCAATCGGTAAATATGGAGCATAATGACCACGACGTGTGGAACCCTGAGACACCACATCAACAATTGATTCAAATAGCTTCATGAAATGGACCGAACCACTCGACTTACCATTATTAGTAATCTCAGCACCACGTGGCCTCAAATCACCAAAGTAGCCCGAAGTTCCTCCACCATACTTGCTCATCATCCCTGCCTCCGCTTGTGAGAACAGGATGCCACTCATGGTATCAGAGACATGCCCCCCAAAACAGGAGATAGGAAGCCCCTTTCGGATACCGTAATTGGACCAGATGGGCGAGGACAAGGAATACCAACCCTGTTCCATGTAGTGGTAGAACTTATCAGCAAAACCCTCAATTCCAAGCGTCTTTTCAGCTGTATCTGCTATAAAACGTATTCTCTCTTCAGGAGTAACCCCTTCAGTCAGGTAACCATTTTCCAAGAAAGCACGACTATATTCATTTAACCAATGCATTGTCATTCTCCTTTATCTAAAATAAATCGTCGGAAGTAATACTCATGGAACGTTTATTGTAATTCACCGATCTCTTAACAAAGAAATCAAGGTGTTTCGTCGCAACTATCTCATCATCAAACCAGTCTGTCTCATAGACTTTCTCAAGATCTACATCGAAGATTCTTTCATAACCGATGCTCTCGAGTGAGTTGTTCAAGCGATTCTTGATAAACTCCTGGACGGTTTCCTTAGGCAAGAAATCAAGTTCACCCTTCTCAAAGATCCAATCGAGAATCAGTTTTTCACTCTCGTAAGCATCCAAGCAAGACTGAATCACGGAATCTTTCATCTTCTCATCAAACCAAGTTGGATTCTCCTTACGAATCTCATTAATCAAATCAATACCAAAGAGTCCATGAATCTGTTCCTCTTTCGAAGTTGCTTCAATCGCATTGGAAATCCCCTTGAAAAGATTCCGATATTTATTGAAAGACATGATAATCAAGAACTGTGAAAACAGTGAGACATGTTCAATAAAGAGTGAAAACAATAGGACCGAGAGCGTGTAATCACGATTGTCATCACTATGTTGTGTCAGTAAGCTGCGATCTAGGTAGTTGATCCGGCTCATAACTGCCGGTATTTCTTTGATCTTCTCAAATTCCTTATTCAACCCCAAGATCTCCAATAGATGGGAATACGCATCTGAATGGCGAACCTCGCTCTCAGCAAACGTGTAACCCACTTGACCAATCTCGGGCTTAGGAATCTTCTTAAAGATATCCCCCCAGAAGGTCTTCACATTCACCTCAATTTGAGCAATCGCCAACATAGCATTCTTGATGGCCACCCGCTCAGCTTCACTAACATTGACCTTGAAGTCCTGGATGTCGCTCGTGTAATTAAACTCGGTATGGATCCAGTAGGAATGCCTAATCGCATCCACGTACTCGGCCAACTCCGGATATTCATAAGGTTTGAGATTTAAGCGTTTCTTGAATAAATCAGGCTTTCTTTCAGCAGCCCTGTGATCACGATAAAGGATATACGCCTTCGCGGTTGCTTTATATTCAGAATCCAACAAGACATTCTCAACGACGTCTTGAACCATCTCAACCGTCAGCTTCTCGTTATCCTCCATATTTCGAATTACATCGATGACGCGACTAGACAAAAGCTCTGCCTCATTCTCGCCAAACTCGGAGGTCGCGGCCCCTGCCCTCTGCACCGCCAGTGTGAGCTTCTGTTGGTCAAAGTTTACCTTCGAACCATCTCTTTTAAGTATGAAAAGCGGTAAATTACTCATTTCTTCCTCCCCACAATAGTAAAGAAAGAATATCATTATCATTTAAACATCGTCAATTCATTTGAATTGCACTTAATGTTTATCGATAAAAGTATTATCTTATAAAAAGAAAAACTGGCTTTCACCAGTTTAATTAGCTAAGACATCGACTAAGGTTTTAACCATCACGCCCGTCGCTCCCACAGCGCCAGTGGTCTTGAAGGCAGTCCCCGCAATATCCAGGTGGACCCATTCAATACCTTCAGCAATGAATTCCTGTAAGAAGTTCGCCGCGACCGTTGCCCCAGGAGGCTTCCCGGTCGAATTGACCAAATCAGCCACAATGCTCTTCTTTAGTGAACTCGCCACCTTCTTACTAAGAGGTAGCCTCCAGAGCTTCTCATGGGAGTTCTCAGAGGCTTTCATGAATTTAGAGTAGTATTCCTCACTATTGGAGAAGATACCCGTAAACTCATCACCAAGTGCTGCTATGCACGCTCCCGTCAGAGTAGCCAAATCAACTATCCTAGTAGCACCCAAGCTAGCAGCATGAACCAAAGCATCACCCAGCACAATTCGTCCCTCAGCGTCCGTATTGGTTACTTCAACCGTTTTCTTATTCAACATAGTAATGACATCATCCACTTTATAAGCTGAACCATTCACCATGTTCTCCGTCAAGACCACAACAGCGAACACATTAACTCTCTTTTTAAGCCGTACAACCGATTCAAAAGCGCCAATCACACTGGCAGCCCCACCCATGTCACACTTCATTGTCTTCATACTATTGGCAGGCTTCAAGCTGTAACCACCTGAATCAAAGGTAATACCCTTCCCTACTAGGGCCGTATACTCCTCATCACCCGCACCATTATATTTAAGCGTAATCAATCGGGCCGGTAAATCCGAACCCTGATTCACTGCCAGAATACCACCAGCACCCATCGAGGCTAAAGCTTCATTGTCCAACGAGGTCATCTCAACACCTAACTCAGACGCTAAGCTCTTTAGGTAACTCTCGAAGGTAAGAGGTGTCAATAAGTTACTGGGTTGATTGACTAAATCACGCGTGTGTTCAATCGACTCAGCAATGACTGCCTGTTCTTCAATAAGTGAAGAGACATCCTGCTGGCTGATAAAACTAACAGTTACCTCTTTCTTATCGCGGTATTTATACAAAGCTTCCGAAATAGCGTGTACGCAAAGCTTAATGAGCTCTTCTATATTGCCAAGATGATCCAGTGCGACGACAAACTCATCACCATCGACTGCCAGTGCCCCCTTGCGAAGGGCTGCCTGAAGCGAATCTGTCTCCAATGAGTCTCTATCACCTAGACCGACAAAGACGACGGTAGGCGTCTTTAAATGCCCTAGCGTTGGAACGACAGTTATTTTGCCAGCTTCCTTTTTAACAGTAAGACCATCAATTAAGTCTAAACTATCCTCGAAAACAGGATACAAAACGGGGAGTACTACTTGTTCTAAAGATTTATTCTCGTATTTAAAGTTCATAATTTCTCGCTTTCTAGATAAAAGTGAAATCATGAGAATCTTTGTGACTTCTCATGATTTCTATTAGTCAAATAAGACCATTCCAATTGGATCAAAGATACAGATATAACGTCTTCTTACTTTATCAATGACAACTTCCTGAATGAATTGCTTGGTCAGTTTCCCAAGTGGATTGCCCTTAAACTCGATACCATCGCTGGTAATGAGTCGCACTTCACCCCAATACTCTTGGTCATCACTCTTCAGCTGTAAGGTCACTTTGGTACCATCCTCAAAGTTCCACTCGAGAATCGGCTGATTGCGATCAAACGGCTTGGCACTGTGCTTCTGAATCAGCGCTTCATCATTCTTGTTATTAAGATTGATAATCAACATTTTCCGATAGTGTCGGAAATCACGGTTGGGAAGTGATAACGTATGTTCGAAATTCTTAACTTCTGAATAAGACATAACTAGCCCCCTTTATAAAACAATATTAGTCCAAATTTAAACTTTTTACAATGATTTCCAAGCTTTTTGTTTCATGATTCTTACTGAAACATTTTCACTTGCGAAATGGACCGCCTCTTCCAGTGATACTCCCTTCAGCAATTGATAGAACAGCGCCACGGAGAACAAATCACCCGTGCCATAGAACTTCCCAGCAATCGCCTCATAAGCAAGCTTAAAATGTTGATCCTTAATGTGATCATAGCCATAAATCAGAGCCTGTCCGTTGATAGGTACCGACGTAATGACCACCGACTTCTGATTCAGTTTCTGAAGCCTAGTCACTAACTCTAGCGCTTTCTCATGGGACATTACTAAGTCCGGTTCTAAATCAAGCAACAGCCGTGCCTCGGTAAGATTGGGCACCATCACATCGCTACTAGCGACCATTCGCTGATAAACCTTGATAATGTCCCTATCGAGCGATTGATATAGTGTTCCATTGTCGCCCATTACCGGATCACTCACTATGAGTGTTTCTGGATGATTTCTGATCCACTGTTCGATTAGCACCACCTGATCAGTGTTCAGTAAATAACCAGTTAACAGACCATCGAAAGCAAAGTTTAAATGGCTATATTGCTCCAAAGAGGCCTTCAGGTAACCACTAAGATCGACCATCGCCGGTTTACCAAGATTGAAGGTATTGGAGAAAAGAGCACTCGGTAAAGAGATACAATTAAGCTGTTGGTCGTTAAGGAAAGCCTGTTGCAGGTTAAGGGCAATATGGCTGGTGTTCACAAAATCATTAATAACTAAGACTTTCTTATTGCTTTGCACCGGCAAACTCCTCTAAGACCGCAATCACCGTTTCATCCGTGATTTCTTGTTCATCT
>JAAZEC010000153.1 GCA_012512495.1 Erysipelothrix sp. | reverse complement strand
TCGACACCATCGGACATGACTGATTGTAGTATGACACCGGATAGACCGATTGCTTTAGCTCCCAACACGAATGACTTCACCATGTCGAGGGGATTTCTGATGCCACCGGAGGCTATCAAATCGACAGAGTCACGATAGGGTTGTGCTTCGAGTAGTGATTCAATCGTGGTTTGACCCCAGTTGCCAAGATAGTTCATTGAGCTAGAAGTGCTACGATTATTCTCGATTTGAATGAAGTTGGTGCCCCCACGTCCAGAGATATCAATGATCTTGACACCCAGGTTAATCAGTTGCTCGATAGTTTGGGCACTCATGCCCATTCCCACTTCCTTGACGATGACATCGACTTTACTGTGCTTCACGTGTGAGGCAATGGCTGCTGGCCAATGGCTGAATTCGCGATCACCTTCACTCATGACGACTTCCTGAGCAGCATTCAAGTGAATCTGTAGAGCTTTGGCCTTCACTTTGAGGACTGCTTTTTGTGCGTCCTCGGTGCTGATGTTGGGATTTATATTGGCGAAAATGATTCCTTCGGGGTTCATGTCTGAGACCACGGTAAAGGTATCCCAGAGGCTCTCATCTTTAATAGCTGAGGACATCGAGCCGGTGGCTAGGGCGATGCCTGTTTTTTTGGCCACGTAGGCGAGCTTAGCATTGATGTCTTTGGTCCATTGAGTGCCCCCCGTCATCGCATTAATGAAGAATGGGACATCCAACTGAATGGAGCCGATCTTTGTGCTGAGGTCGACGAGTGAGAGATCAATACTGCCTAGTGAGTGATGGACCAGTCTCATTTGGTCGAAGTCGCTGGTATGTTTGATGCTTGCTTGTTCTAAGGCTAGTGTCACATGTTCATCTTTACGATTCATAGTGATCCATCCCTTCCTGCTTGTCATGTTTATCGTAGACCCTGATGGCTAGTTTCTCGATATTGTGTTGTTTCCACAGTTCGACCAGTTTATTGACATCGAGGTCTTTTTTAATGAGGACGATGCCACAGTCGCCACCACCTGCTCCGGATGATTTCCCAGCTCCATACTCTTTGGAACTGTCGATTAGAAACTGGAGGGACTCCGTTTCAATGGAGGGGTTGAGTGTCTTTAACAGTTGGCGGTTCTCGGTAATCTTTTTGAGGACTAATTCACCATCGTCCTGTTTGAAGCCTTCGATCATGTCGTTGACAACATCTCTTGAGTCACTTAAAAAGTGTTCATAACTCTCTTTGTCGGCTTCCCTCTGGATTTTATCGACGAGGGAAGGTGTGGAGGCTGGTGATTTGGTCCATCCGATAAGAAGTTCATACTTGCTTAAGGGTTTCAATTTCTCGATTCGTAGAGAGGGCCAGGGTTGGCTTAGTAGTTGTTGAAGGGACATCTTGTTGCGGTGCCATTGGACCCATTCACGATCAAAGGATTGATAGGCTATCCATCCGGTCATAATAGAGGCGGCTAGATCCCCAAAGGAGCCATTACTGCCAAGATTCAGGTGGGCCAAACTGGCTAACTTGAAGATAATCATGTCGTCTTCGGGGATACCATAGTAGCGAAAGAGGGCTTTGATGGTCGTAATAGTGACGGTACCACTGGAACCTAACCCGTACTTTGCGCCTGAGGCATTGTCGAGCTGGGAGTCGACGTGTAAATCATAGACCGAGAGTGTTTTACCGAGCTCAAGGGCATATTCTTCGACGACGTTAATGGCTTCGATAATGTAGTGGAATGGATTGTCCCTTTTTTCGATGACGAAGGCGTTGTTGACGCGTTTCCATTTTAAGGGAAGGTGGGCATACTGCTTGGAGATGATGGTTCCTTCATCGTGGGCTTCTTCGATACTGACGGTGATGAAGCGGTTCACTGCGACTAAGATGGAGGGATAGCCATGGTTGACGACGGCATATTCACCGGCAATGAACAGTTTTCCGGGTGCGGATGCTTGTATCATATTAACTGTGCTCCTGGTCCTTTTTTGGCGACAATCGTGCGGAAGTCACCGAGATGTTTTAGGATGGCTTCCCGATCTTTTGGGGTCGTAATGATTTTGACATTGGGACCGGCGTCCATCGTGTAATAGGCTAACAGGCCTTGCTCGCGGCACTCTTTGACGATTTGAATGACTCGAAGGGAGTCGGGTTGTAAATAGAAGAATGGTTCGTCAATGGCTAGCATCGTGGCATGCATCATCATGGCGTTGCGTTCGGCGAGTCTGCCGACTTGGTTAAGGTCACCATGGATGATGGCGGCTTCCATTTCTTGAAGGTCACGATCATTGTATGAGAGCCAACTATCGAAATAGCGGGACTGCTCTTTGGTCTTTTTCATCATGGCTCGTGAACCACCGGTTTTCTTTTCGGCGTTGACGATGACGATGATCATTTCCATTTCTAATTCGGAGTCAATGGGTGTGGCGACACTGGTATCGTTGTTGCCTTTGGTCCATTTGACGAAACCGCCATAGAGCGAACGGCTGGCTGATCCTGAGCCTCTGCGGGTTAGTTTCGAGAGGTCTCGTAGGGATAGCTGGTGGTCAAACTCATAGTTGAGGGCCAGTGATAGAGCGGCGTAGCCTGAGGCAGAACTGGCAAGTCCGGCGGCCGTGGGGAAATTGTTGGTGCTGTTAATGATGACCTTCTGGTTGTCTTTTCTGAAGAGGTCAACAAAACGACTCACCTTACTGGTTTCTTCACTACTTTGTATCTGATCGTTGAGAATGAAGAGATCGCTATCGCTTGTTGATAGCTGTACTGTCGTGATGGTGTGGAGCGCGTCTAGGGTCATGGATAGCGAGCTGGTTGATGGCAAAAAGAGGTTTTCATCCTCTTTTCCCCAATATTTAATTAATGCGATGTTGGCATGTGCTTTAACGGTTCCCATGTTTAAAAGGCTAAGAGCCAGGTCTGATGGGCTTTATTCTCGATGAGTGCCGCTTCAATCTGACGGGCGCTTTCTAAATCATTGCTGAGGGCGAACATACAACCGCCCCAGCCTCCTCCGGTG
>JAAZEC010000152.1 GCA_012512495.1 Erysipelothrix sp. | reverse complement strand
GTGCATGAGAATGAGGTTGATTTTGACAGGTTCTTGCTGGTTGTCGGCTTCTTGCTGAATGAGCCCAAAGTGAGCTTTATGACCTTGAGTGAAGTACTCCTGGGCTTCACTTATTTTATCGTGTGCTTCGGTAAAGTTGCCAGCTTTGGCGGAGTGGATGGCTTCGATGTAGAGAGAGCGTGCCATTCCGACGGTGGAAATGATTTCGAAACCTATGATGTCAACGTTATTCATTAAATATCACCTAGCAATTCTTTAGCGGTACCTAATACTTTGGCTCCGTCCATTCGTCCATAGTCCTGCATGGCAATGGTGTCGACAATCTTGTCTGGGAATTGTTTCTTGACACTGGCTAATTGGAAGCGTACTTGGGGTCCAAGGAGGATGATATCGGCTGTTTTTCCGACTTTTGATACTTCGGATACTGAGTAGGCTCCGATGGTTGCCTCATAGCCTTGTTCGTCTGCGCAATCCTGCATGCGTTTGACTAGCATGGAGGTTGACATGCCTGCTGAACAGATTAATACGATGTTTCTCATGAGTTTTCTCCTTTTTTTATGATGAAACCGAATAAATGATCGAAATGAATTTCTAGTTCTCTTAGGATGAGCTGTTCTTGCTGATTAATGGTTCCCGCTAGATTATGGGTTCCGTGGTTCTTGATAGGCTGTAAAACGACTTGGAGTTCGCCACGATAATGGGCGAGATGATCATTGACGATGAGGACGTCTCCGCGTTCGAACATAGTTTTTTCGACGGTTCTAGACTTGATATTCTTATTGCGATAGTCAAGGCGTGGCATACTGCTTCTTAGGATATAGTCCGAGTGGTCTGGTCGGGATGAATGGATGTAGTTAGTAATGATTGATTTCTCTTCATTTGTGATGTCACTAACCAGATCAATTCCTAAGGTGATCTTGGAGGTGTCAATCATTGATAGTGCTTTGAGTTCTTCTTCGCTGGCGTAGGCGTTGGCGAAGAGAATATCGTCTACGACCTTACTGGCGAGGAGGTGTCTGGCTTGGATACTGACGGGTAGGTCTCTGTGGTCTTCTACGGTACAGAGTCCGTCTGAGACTGGCCAGGGTCCGTAGGTATCTTTGTTTTGACTGGTGATGAAGGCGGCGGTTCTTAGGCCTGCCTTCTGATATTTCTGTGAGTGTTTCTTGAGTGTCTCGTAGCCTAGCCCCGTGTAGCGTTGGGGATAGAAGTTGGAACAGCTGGACATCTGTTTCGAATTGGCACCATGTTCAATCATGTACTCAATGGGGTTATCGATGGAACCGTTAAATTCCATGATAAGCCCGTACGGATTGTTGGTCATGACCATGTCCCAATAGGCTCCGTAGCTGCCGTCTAAGCGGATAATGTCGACGCCCATGTCTTTGAAGACTTTTAAATCCTGTGGACTGGCTCCCAGATGTTCGATGACTTTGGGGTTGGTGTCGACGCTGATCTCATAACCTAGCGAGTGGGCATATTCAAAGAGCTTGGTGAAGTCGTTTATGATTACTTCTTTAGGTTGTTCGACTGATAACAAGCAGGTGAAGACACGGCTAAATCCGTAGCTTGATGCTAGGGTTAGGTAGGCTTCATCTTTTTCTCTGGTGGAATGTTCTGGGTAGATTGAGATTCCTAGTTTGTTCATCTTTTTTCCTTTCGTCTGTTACCCATATTATACCAAAAATTTGTACCAATAACTTATAATGTTATGGAAAGTTGCGATGAAATTGATTAATCATTCTAATTACACTTATTCGTTGATTGAATAGAGAGTGCTTGGTACGGCTCTTTCTTTCTTTACTAGTTCTTTCTGAATTAATTTGTTCAAAATCCGGATTGTTTTTGCTTTGTGGAAGCCGATAGCCTCATCGATTTGGCCACGTTGTACCAATCCCCTACTACTGAGGAAGTCAAAAACAATCTTTTCATCCCCAGATACTTTCATAGGGTTCATATCTATGGTTGTAATTTGATATTGATACTGTTTTCCATGAAAGTGAAAGATGGTCTAACCACTTCGTGTGCGTAGGCTTGTTTGATTCTCCGAAAACCGGTACCGAATGTCTCGATGAGCTTGAGTCGGTAGAAGAGGTTCAGAAGAACTGGGTTATTCAGATACTCTTCCTTGGTTACTCCTTGTGGGAGACCTCCTGGCATGGTTATCTCGATACTGTCATTGAACATTTCGATTGATATTTTGGCTCGGATAGTTATGTCGCGGTTAATGAGTGTGTTGGCGAGTGCTTCTCTGAAGGCTTCGGTTGGGATTCTCTCGATAGTCTTCCGTCTGAAACCTTCAATACTTTTTGTTACTAATATTATATGATATTTGTAACGATAAAGGATATCTATACAAATAGTTGATAAAGATTGCAACGATATGAAGTATCGTTGTTTATGGATTATCAGTGAAAATCCCTAATTAGCGTATTTAAATAACAGACGGTTCATGCTATGATGGGGATATTAATAGAAATTTGAGTGAGCCTGAGAATGAATAAAAGAAAGATGACAATCAGAGGAGTTGAATCCTTCGATTGTCATCTTTCTTATCTGAATCCTGTTTTGAGAGAAAGGGGAATACGAACAGGTTATTTTTGTGTTCAGTTTGTTGAAAATCGAGCAGTTAAATTCGAGACCGAAGAAGAAATAATCGAGTCTAGATGTTCTGTGATTCTGTCAAAACTCTCTGAATTAGCTAGAGCAATTGATTCTAGCAGAATTGGGAGATTGACTCCTACATAACATGTGATGTTAGTAGGGAAATGAAGATCTGACAACTTCATTAAAATTGAGTTAGCGGGTGTACCGCCAAATAAGTCTGCGAATACAATGAGACCATCTTCGCAATGTAATTCATCGATCATCTGTGATATTTTTGCTTTGAAATCCTCGACATCGTCACCAATGAATAGGCCTGCTGTTTCTATCTTTTGTTCTGATCCCATAATTAATTGAGTAGTTTCTACTAGTGAACTGGCTAGTGAGCCGTGACTTACAACCATAATTTTTACCATTAATAATTAACCTCATTTTCTTATTAATATTCTATTTCTTTTCTATACAAAATACCATGCTGCAAATTTCACTGCTTTAAGTGAAGATTGCTACAACCTACTTAGAACAGTTTTGAGTAAATTGAGTTGACAATTACTTCTAAATCCTCGTAGTTTTTTACTGTGCTGTGTGAGTTAACGAACTCTTCATTTGTGATTAGCTCAGCGAGCAAACTCCAGAGCCTAAATGCTTTCGGATTGTTCTTTTCAATTGACATTAATAGGACAATATTCGCACGCGATTCGTAATCCCATTGAATACTATTGTCTGGAATAGCAACCGCTATAAACGATGTTTCAGTGATGGGTTCTTCGGGGTGTAGTATAGCAATGCCGTTCCCAAAAAACGATGAAGGTGTTTTCTCTTCGTGATTCAAAACTGATTTTGCGAAACTATCATCTAGCTGTAGTGCGTCACTTACAAGCGTGATTAGCGTATCCGTAATTGCCTTCTTTGATTTTCCTGGTCCTTTATAGAACAATTTCTTGTCGAATTTTGACAAGATATCCTCTAAATGGGTCAGTCCTCTCAAAGCGAAGTCAATCTTCTTAATATCAAAGTTATCAATGAAATAGTTCACAAGCCTAATTTCTGGGTATTTCTCAGCGATATGTTTCTCAGTAGTAATTACGACGGTATATCTATCTAGGTCATCAAACTCAAAGGATGACTCGGATACAACGTCGATTTGTTTTACACTGCTAATATCCCTGAGGATTTTTTGCCTCATCAAGAATGTGTCACTTAATCGATAAGGACAAATAATCAGAATGTTGTTTTTACTTTGTGATGTTATTTCCCTTTCTGCGTAGGTTATGAAATGAACAGCAATGTAGCTGATCTCATCCTCTGTGATGTGGTTGTTCCCAGGGAATATATAGGAGATGAAATCAGTAGCAATGTTATACGCTAGGGGATAAATCTGTTTTATATTCAGTAATGACAAGTTATCAAATTGCATGTTGTTTTTAACTCGTATCAAGAGTGGTGTCAAATGCAAGCCTAGGGATATTCTTAGGTCAAGTTCATTGGTGAAGTCCATGTTATAGATCGTATTAAGGTTTTCGAGTGCCCCAAAGATCATGTCGTTTATCTGAGAAGTAATGTAATCTTCGTCATCAAATTCTTTCTTGCCATAGATGTTGATTGCTAAATAATCAATTTCAGCTTGGAGTACTGGCAAGCTAAAACGCTTCGAGCATTCTACCATTATTTCTTCAGCAATCTTATGAACATGGTAGTAGTTACTCTGAATAGTAGACATCTCTTCATCATCAAGTCTGTGTTTATTTCTTATTCTCGTAATCGCTACATAAACATGGACGATTAGGTTCTGTAACACTATTTCAGAGATCTTATATTTGTTCCTGAAGAATGCGTCCGTTACGATGTCTCCAATCAAGTTGATGTCAACACTTTGTGTATGGAGACTTTCACTATTGTCTAAATTGATAATTGGATGTGCATAGATACTCTCTTTAATTAAACAAAATCTTTTGTTTGCTTCGTCACCGGATACCATGATCCCGTGACTAGGTTTAGAGATAATCTCCAAGTCGTACTTTTCGAAATGTTTCCTAACCAGTTTTAAGTCACTTGATAACCTTGAGCGACTAATGAAAAGTAAATCAGCTAAGTCCGAACTCTTCACATAGGTGTTCTGATTAATCAAATAGTTGATTAAGAACTTGACTCGTGAGTTCTGATCTGAGAATTCACTGCTCGAATTTAGTTTTCGAGTAGTCAGTTGATAGAACTGTTCGAATAGTTCGCTACTTTCGTAGGTTAGCTTAATCCCTTTTCCAGGGTAAGCTATAATATCGATTCCGTATGACTGTGCTGTTTCGCGTATCTCAGCAATGTCACTTTGAATCGTTCTAGTGGTTAAGTTATATTTATCTGCAAGAAAAGACAAAGAAATGTATTCTTCAGAGTTGTTATAGAAATCTAAGAAAATCCTAACTTGACGCGGTGTCAATATAATCATTATTACACTTCCTTCCAAAATATTATACCAAATGAGAACAGATGTACCTTTCACTTCTTTTCGTGAGCTACCATGAAATAGAGAGGGATTAACTTCATTAATATTTGACTATAATGAAATTAGGTTAGTCGAGGGCACTGGAAACACCTTGACAGCTTGATTCTTGAAAAAGAATAAGGAGGAGAGTATGCAAATTATTTCAGCAATTCTGGTGGCTTTAATTGCGACATGTTCCACATGGTGGTTTAGCCATACAATTACTAGAACTTGGTTGTATCCATTATGGTCAGGTTTCTTAGTAGGTATCGTTATGGGTCAACCAATCGAAGGTATGATGATTGGTGCGGCTATTAACTTACCATACGTTGGATTTATTACAGCAGGGGGATCAATGCCAGGTAATCCTATGTTTGCCGGTCCTGTCGGGACAGCACTCGCGTTGGTTTCAGGCTTAGATGCAGCGACAGCAACAACCGTAGGCGTCATTTTAGGATCAGTAGCTATCTTAACATGGAATGCTTATATGACACTCAACACATTCTGGGTTCACATGGCTGATAAAGCTGTTGAAAATGGAAACCTCGGAATGGTTAGATTCTTCAACTATGTTCCATCGTTCTTCGTTTCATTACTATTTAATGGGGTTCCAGCATTTCTTGTAGTAGTGTACGGTAGTGGCTTTGGTGATTGGTTACAAAATTTCCCACAATTCGTCGTGGATGCATTTATCGTAATTGGTGCCTTAATGCCTGCCTTAGGTATAGGTATGCTATTGAATTACATTGGTAAAACAAAGCTAATTCCATTCTTCTTTGCTGGTTTCTTCATGACTATTTACTTCAATTTGGGAACTATGGCAATTGCAGTATTAGCAGTTATCACTGGTCTTGCGATTTACAATTTCTCTAAGCCTACAACACACGGAGGAACAGAATAATGACACAAAATCAACAGACAAAAGTTCTGAAAAAATCAGATTTAGTTAAGCACTGGTTATTAGGTTATTCAAGCGAAACTTGCTACAACTACGAAAGACTTCAAGCGTTAGGAACAGCAAACGCAATGATTCCTATTATCAAAAGATTATATGATGAAGAAGACTACTCTGAAGAAATGGCAAAATATATGGTGTTCTTCAATACTGAACCTAGCTTTATGGGAACAGTTATCCACGGTATCGCAGCAGCAATGGAAGAGAAAAGAGCTAACGGCGAAGAAGTATCAGACGAAGATATTAACTCAGTACGTTTAGCCCTTATGGGACCTTTGGCTGGAATCGGTGACGTTGTTTCACAATCAATCGTTTATCCAGTACTAGCAGGTATCGCAATTCAACTAGCATTAGCGGGAAACCTATTCGGACCAATTCTATTTGAAGTCTGCTATAAGGTTATCATGCTTGGACTTGGCTATAACATGTATATGCTCGGTTACAAACAAGGTCGTTCAGCCATTATTGGTTTCTTACAAAATGGTGTTCTAAACCGTTTGATCGAAGTATTCAGCATTATCGGTTTAATGGTAGTAGGTAACATGGCGGTCACAAGAATCGCTGTTAAAACCCCACTAGAATTTATCTTCAAAAATGATCTTGGAAATGTCGTTCTAAACATCCAAGAAGGCGTCCTTGATGCATTGCTTCCAGGTCTCTTACCCTTGTTAATTACACTAGGCGTTTGGGGCTTACTGAAGAAGAAAGTCAAACCACTAACAATTGTACTAATTATCTTCGTTGTTGGTTTCCTAGCTTCAATTTCAGGAATCTTGGTAGCAGCTTAGTTCAGTTATCAGTAATAAAACTAAACACAAAGAGCTGATTAGCTCTTTGTGTTTACAAACAAAAGGAGGACAATATGTCAATATATATCTCTCCATCGATCATGTGTTGTCAGTTTGAGGATTATAGTGACTATATAAGCTCATTCGAAAACAAGAGAGTTAAAAATATACACTTTGACGTCATGGATGGACATTACGTTAAGAACATTATGCTTGGAACAAATACTTACAAGGAACTGAAGAGTAAAACGAATCTCCCGATCGATCTCCATTTCATGTGTAATAATCCTGAGGACTTTATTGAATACTTTTCACCACAGAATGGTGATTGGGTGTGCTTTCACCCAGAAACAACAAATCATCCGCATAGGTTGCTCCAAAAAATCAAATCACTAGGATGCAGAGCAGGTTATGCTATAAATCCAGGAACTCCACTGAGTTATATTGAAGAAGTTTTAGATGAGTTAGATTACATCTTAATTATGGCAGTCAATCCAGGGTTTGCAGGTCAAACAATGGTAGATAGCCATTTAGATAAATTAAAGAGAATAAAAGAAATGGTCAATTCGGCTGATAGAAATATCGACTTGGTTATTGATGGAAATACAACAATAGAAAATGCAAAGAAAATGGTTAATGCAGGTGCGACAGGGTTGGTTGTGGGCACATCTTCACTATTAAAAAGCGTAGAAGTATTTAATGAGGAATACGAAAATTACCTCGAAGCAATTAGTAATTTAAAGGAGTCACAATGAAAAACTTAGTATTCACTAGGATTGACGACAGATTAATCCACGGACAAGTAATAGCAGCATGGTTGAGGACCTATTCTAATGTTCAACACATTATCGTAATAGATGATAAAACCTCAGAAGATCCTTTTATGCACGAGATGTTTTCTCTTCTAGTACCTTCGGGGATTACGATTGAGATCTTAAGCGTAGAGAAGGCAGTTGAATTGCTGAAGAATGAACTTCAAAAACCTACTATGATTATTGTAAAAACGCCCCTAACAATAATGCAACTATTAGAGGGTGGTATTGAGTTTGAATCGATCAATATCGGCGGAATGGGTATGACTAAAGGACGTAAGAAATTGTTCCAGAACATTTCTTCATCCCCTGAAGAAAATGAAATGATCAAAGAAATGTTACAAAGGGGTATAAGGGTGGAAATCCAAATTATACCAGCAGCCAAAGTAGTAAACCTTGCAAACATACTAAAATAAAAGGAGTAAGTTGAAAATGAAAGCAGCTAGATTACATAAGATTGGTGATTTTAGAATAGATGATGTCGAAGTCCCAGTACCCCAAAATGACCAGATTTTGATCAAAGTAGGAGCTTGTGGGATTTGTGGTTCAGACCTACCAAGGGTGTATGAATTGGGAACCAGTAAGCAAAAATATCCACTTACAATCGGTCATGAGTTTGGTGGTGAGATAGTTGCTG
Organism: Erysipelothrix sp.; assembly: GCA_012512495.1. GTDB lineage: Bacteria > Bacillota_I > Bacilli_A > Erysipelotrichales > Erysipelotrichaceae > JAAZEC01. The sequence goes on along the minus strand of JAAZEC010000152.1, from coordinate 4,556 downwards.
TTGGTCAAAACGTTGATGAATCAAATATTGGAAAAAAAGGAGCTATCTTCCCTTGTATTCCATGTATGAAATGTGAAATGTGTACAACTGGAAACTATGCTATGTGCCTAGACTATGATTACTTGGGCTCAAGAAGGGATGGTGGTTTTGCTGAGTACTGCCTAGTACCATCCATGTGGCACTTCGTTGAATCAAGTAAAGAAGTCTCTTACGAGTCTCTAGCAATGGTTGAACCTTGTACAGTTGCTCAACACTGCCTTAGAAAATCTAAACTGAGTGCTGGTAACTCAATACTTATCTTTGGTGCTGGACCTATTGGGATCATGTGCGCAAGATGGGCAAAGATCTTCGGTGCAAGTACGATTATCCTTATTGATGTAAATGAAGAGAAAATCAAATTCTCTCAAGATAGAGATCTTGTATGCCTTGATGGTAGACGAGAAGACCTTTATGAAGAGCTATTAAGACTGAATAATGGCAAGAAGTTTGATGTTGTTGTTGAGGGAGTAGGAGCTGGTGTCACTTTAAACCAGTGTGTTGAAACCGTAAGAACATTTGGTACTATTGTCATGATGGGTAATCCTCATCAGGATACAACTATCAAGCTAAAAACACATAGCAATATTCTTAGAAAAGAACTCAACATTGTTGGTATGTGGAATTCCCACTATCATCCACTTCCAATCAATGAATGGCATTATACTGTTGAACAACTTGAAACTGGAAGAATGAGTATTGACGACTTGGTCACACATTCTGTTGGAATTGAACAAGTAGTTGATATCTTTGATGATGTTTACAATCAAAGAATGATGTCTTCCAAAGTACTATACCGAAGTGACTTGAAATGAATAAATGGTCCACATTAGTCCTAGCTGAGTTATCGGAATCGCTTGAATTTATGAGTGATTCTGATTTTCTCATACTTGTCGAAAAGTTAAAGTCCAGCAATCGAGTTGTTGTCGTTGGTGTAGGTAGAGTTCTCATTTCGTTGAAGGCATGGGTTAAGAGATTAAATCATCTAGGTATTGATATTGACTATTTCGGTAGTGAAACAGAGAAACCAGTTGGTGAGGATGACCTAGTACTAGTGGCTTCGTCATCAGGTGAGTCGATCATTCCCAAAGAAATAAGTGCTATAGCAAAGAAAAAGGGAGCCTCTGTTTTCTATGTTGGCTGTAATGATCAAAGTAGTGTTGCCAAAGCTTCTGATCAGATGCTAATTCTGAGAGGCAAAAGCAAATTAGATTCAGAACTTCAAAGCAAATCAAAACAACCAATGTCGACTCTCTTTGAACAACAGTTATTCTTACTTGGTGACATGATAGCCTTGGAGATTATGAACACAAAGGGTATCTCAGAGGATGACCTAAAGCATGAACATGCTAATTTGGAGTGAATATGAAGGAACTCAAGCCTAAGCTTTTATTTAGTTTTAGTGAATATTCAGGGTCGTGGTCAAATTTGTTGGTCGAGTTTTACCTGCGGATTGTGAACAACGAGGATATACATGGCCAAAATCTCGAGTCGAATGGGAAGCTATCGGTTGTATTACCAAGTCTCATGTCGATTTTTCTGTCTAATAGTGCGAAAATCAGTGCCAAAATTATCGACGATCTAGAGAAGAATATATTGGAGAATTTTGCTGCGAATATCTTTGATAATAATGAGACAGACATTGAGAGTTGGTTACAATACCATCACGATTATTCGGTGATAGTAAAACAGCTAATAAAGCATAGCGGAAAAGACTTTACACTGACTGAACAAATGATTGGACTTTCCAAAATGATACTTGATGTCAAAGCAGCAACAAACGAAGAGAACGAGAAATCCATTCAGTTATTGGCGATGGAACTTCTTGAGGTATCCCAAGCTTTCTTGAAATTCGCTGAAAATAGTGCTGTTTCTTCAAAGATATTTGGTAAACCTAATTTCATTGTCTTGAGAGATTAGATTTCGTTTAACCAGTTTATTTACAGAATTTTGTGAAGTGAGGAAGCAATGAATGAGAACAATTCTTATTACGGATAAAAGAGAAATTCAAATTGAGAAGTTTACAACCCCTAAGGTGCACAATGATAAAATCCTAATTAGAACAGATGCCTGTGCAATTTGTACGTGGGAACAACGTGTCTACACGGGAACGCACAAGGTTGAGTATCCGGTTATTGCTGGGCATGAAGTGTCCGGTGAGATTGTCGCACTAGGTAAATATGTTAATAGTGATGAATGGGCAATTGGGGACAAGGTGGTTGTAGGAGTTACACTTCCCTGTCGTAATTGTTATTTCTGTAAGAACAACCAAGAACAGTATTGCCGGACTTTTGATGGGTTAAAGCTTCTACCTGGTCAACCTCATAAGGGAACAGCTGGTTTCAGCGAATACATGATGGCTCCACCAAACAGTGTCTTTAAATATAAAAATGTTACTCCAGTTGAGGCTAGCTTAAGTGAACCTTTATCGTGCGTAATCAATAGTGTAGAGGCAGCGGATCCACAACTAGGTGAAGTCAGTGTAATTATTGGTGCTGGAACAATGGGCTTGTTACACTTGTTAGTCTGTATGAATAAGGGCAACGCTTGTATTGTCATTGACTACAATGAGGAGCGTTTATTATTTGCGAAGAGTCTAGGAGCTAAAGTTGTTATTAATCCGGATAAAGAGGATGCGAAACAGGTTGTTGAGCTGTACACAGATGGATTAATGGCCAACAATGTCTTTGATACAACACCGATCGCAAGTGTAGTTGAGGACTCTTGCCAGTATCTTGCTAACGCAGGGAAACTAGTTATCTACAGCGGTATTTACCCGAATGAACCAGTAAAACTTGACGCACATTGGATTCATAAAAAGGGTATCAGTATTCTCGGAGCAGCAAACTCCAATGATACCCAATTTCTAAAAGCTGTTTCACTGATTTCTAATGGAATCATTGATGTTAAGCCCTTAATAAGTGGAGTTTACAGTATCAGCCAAGCTAAGGAAGCTATGGAATCAGCATGTATGGGTGACAAGTATAGAAATGTAATAGTTTTTAATAAGGAAGCAGGTGAATCCTATGTTACAAACACTAAATGAAGTACTGAAATACGCAGAGGCTAATGATAAGGCAATTGGAGCCTTCAATATTACCTGTTTGGAAACGCTAGATGCTGTTATTGACGCAGCTGAACAAGTTAATGAGCCGGTCATTATTATGTTTGCGGAAGTTCATGAAGATGAAGGTGTCGCGAAGCTGGATGAGATTGGTCCCATTATGGTTGAGAGAGCTAAATCTTCGACTACTGATGTAGTGGTGCATTTAGATCACGGCAAAGACTTTAAGATGTTAACGAAAGCTCTTGAACATGGTTTTACTTCAATAATGTATGATGGTTCCAATTTACCTTATGAGGAAAATGTTAGTAAAACAAAAGAAGCTGTCGAACTTGCTAGTAAGTACAATGCGAGTGTCGAGGGTGAGATTGGTAAAATGACAAGAGAGTCGAGCCAGATTCAAGAAAGTCCAGATTTTGATGTTCATTCAAATCACACGAATCCACAAGAGGCTAGTATGTTTGTTGAAGCAACAGGAGTCGATTGTTTAGCTTGTTCGTTTGGTACTGCACATGGCCTGTATATTACTGAGCCCAAACTAGATTTAGACTTAGTGTCAAAGATTGACACTTCCATCAATGTCCCTATCGTGATGCATGGTGGCTCTGGTGTTACAGTTGAAGACTATAAGGAAGTCATTAAGCGTGGAGTTAGAAAGATTAACTATTACACTTACATGGCTAAGGCTGGTGGAGAGGCTGTTAGAGACTTCATTCATGCGAGTGAAGAGAGACCTGTATTCTATCATGAAATTGTCAGTGTTGGTAGAAAGGCCATGACAGAGAACGTCAAATCTGCTATCAAAATATTCAGCAATCAAAACGAACAAGAAGACATCAAGAGTTAGCAAGTAAGACTCATTGATGTCTTTTTTGGAATGTCAACACATTAACGGACGAATTTTATAGTTACCTTGTTTTGGCGTAACCCACCGGTGATTTGTAGCCTAACGATGAGTGTAATCTATCGTTGTTATACCACCATACATGTCCTCCTAATTCTTTTCTTAATTGTTCAATTGTACTTAACCTATTTTGGTAAATGAATTCGAATTTTAAGCTCTTGAAGTTTGCCTCGGCTACTGCGTTGTCATAGGGCATTCCTTTATTACTTAATGATCGTTTGATGCTAAACGTTGTTAGTAGATTCTCGATTTGTGTGTTTATAAATTCCTTACCTCGATCAGTATGGAACAATCTTATAAGGGAGAGATTGTGTTTGATGTTTCCAAATGCTTGATAAACCAGATCTGCGTTCTTCCTTGGACCTGCACTGTAGCCTATGATTTCACGGTTGTATAAGTCCATTATCGTGCAGATGTAGTTCCAACGTCCACCAACACGTACATAGGTTAAATCACTTACAATGGCCTCTAGGAGATTACGACCATTGAAATTTCTATCAAGCTCGTTCCCTACTTCTGACTCGTTTACTTCAGCCTTCATGACCTTGTAGT